>JBBRUA010000342.1:0-3592 GCA_038248245.1 Pyrinomonadales bacterium
CATCGACACTCTTTTTGCAGGTGGTAATCTAGGTGCGGGAACCGTACAGGCAACGGTCGTCAAGCACGGCAAGGCCGACAAGATCATCGTCTTCAAAAAGAAACGCCGCAAACAGTACAAACGTAAACAGGGCCACAGACAAGGTTTTACAGAGATTACGATAGACTAAAGGTCGAGCGGTCGTGAGGAACGTCAATCATCGGTTTTCCCGCTGCTGACTTCAAACCACTGACTTCTGACTACTCAAATATATGGCACATAAGAAAGGTGTAGGTTCATCCAGAAACGGTCGCGATTCAAACGCACAGCGGCTCGGTCTTAAGAAATTCGGCGGCGAGCACGTGCTCGGCGGCAATATTATCGCACGCCAACGCGGCACTAAGTGGAAGCCGGGCAATAACGTCGGCAAAGGCAAAGACGACACGCTCTTCTCACTGATCGAGGGCTTCGTCAAATTCGAAAACAAAGGCCAAAAAGGCAAATTCATCAGCGTCTACGTCGCAGGTGCACCAGAACTAGCCCCTAAAGTTGTCGCTGAAACAGCCGTAGCGTAATTCGTTATCAAATCGGATAGCGGCCGCTGAACACGAAGTTCCTCGATCTAATTTTATAAAAAAAAAGCACACGCCCCAACTGCGTGTGCTTTTTGCTTTAAAAATCAGTTAAGATTACGTGTGCTCAAACCCGGCGAAGACATCATCCTGCAAGGCCTGTCCGATCTTTCCGAAGGTCTGGAAACGGTGCCCGCTCTCCTCGTCGCGATCGGAGCCCCGCGTTTGCGAAGGATCGGCTTCGTGATCGCATCCGATATTTTCCCGTCTCCAGAACATCGACTCTATGCTCTGCTAGCGGCCGACAACCCAGACGCGGCGCACTCTCGCTACAATGCCTTGATCCGGCGTTTAGTGAGTTTTGAGAGGGCAGCAGAATGCGCGAGCTAGCAAGCAAAGAAAAGATCCTTACATTCATGCGGCTGTTTGGTCGGCGAACTCGCACTGAGGTCAGTGTTTATCTCACCGGTGGCTCAACCGCTGTGTTACACGGTTGGCGTGAAGCGACCTTGGATATCGATCTAAAGTTTTATCCGGAACCGGACGATCTATATCGGGCGATACCTGAGATCAAAGAACAACTCCAACTCAATATTGAGCTAGCCGCACCGTCCGACTTTATCCCGGAACTTCCCGGCTGGCAGGATCGCTGTGAATTTATCACCCGCGAAGGCACGGTTAGTTTTTATAATTACGATCCGTATAGCCAAGCTTTATCCAAAATCGAGCGCGGCCACGCCCAAGACGTAGCTGATGTTGCATCAATGTTTAAGGACGGCCTTCTGAATCACAAAAGACTCTTATCACTATTTAGCGAAATTGAACCCCACCTATACAAGTATCCGGCGATAGATCCCAAAACTTTCTCGATAGCGGTTCATGAACTGGTAAGATCCGAGGTTGATTAAAAAGCTATCAGCCAGAATTGGTGTGGATAAGCTTTCTCCGGTAGGCCAGTCGTGCCTGCGTGCTAGAATTTTGCTACCTTGGAGAGGAAGACGCGAAGTTTCGTTAGGTACCAATCTTTTGTCGCCGTCCCCTTTGACGCGTTATTCCGCAAAATTTTCCGTAAAAACTCTCTCGAACCCCTTGAAATGCTTTAAGAACGCTCTCAGTAAATTTTTTTTATTTTTTTTTTACGGTTAATTTTTTAGCGTTCCCCTTCGTCTGTGGAAAACTGCCGAGATCGCATTTATTGTCGGCAAAAGATTTGGACGGTTTTACACAAACTTATCCACAGCTCTCGTGAAATATTATCCACAGATTTTCCACACGATTTCCACAGAAAGACCTTGTCTATTGGGCAATAGTTAAAGTATTTTCTTCTTGACATTGAAAAAAACGGGTGTATTCTATTTTCACAGTCGGGATTGCTTACGGGTAACCTGACCGGCACCGGGAGGTGGAACGGACGTGGTGACACACCGTTCGAGGACAGAAGGAGCGGAAAGCCGCTGTCCATGACGCCCGGAGTCGAAGCCGAAAGGCTTGGCTGAGTGTGGTCTTCGGACCGGACGAGTTGTTTGGATAAAAACAGACAACGCCTTATGGAAATGATCGTCCTGAAAGGTGCCCAGTCGCTCACGTTGCAAGACGCGGGCCTCGTTGCCGGGAACGTAACCGGCGGTGGAGGAAAAGCCACCACAAAAAAAACCTAACGGCACCACGGCATCGCGAGATGCCAGCGTGAAGCGAAAGCGGAACGGGTGTTGACCGGAACGAACTCTCCGCAGAGCGGTTTCGGAATACAAAAAACCGGCGGTTCGAGCGTGTACATGTGAGAACTGCCACCCTTACGGCAAGCTTCGGCGGACCGAAAGGGCATAAAAAAAGAAAGCGTTACGAAGGGCAACCGGAGTGACGCTTTTCTTTCGTCTGCCGCGACTTCCCTTTCATATTTTCGCTGATTATCGTCAAGGTATATCGAAGATGATCAACGCAAAATCGGCTGTTTTTCGATCGGCTCCGGCGGAAATGCCCGGAAGTTGATGTCGTACCAAGCCAGCACGCGAGATATATATTCGCGGAGCCAAAAATGTCTCTCGCCTTCATAATCGCGCAATTTAGAGTCGACGCCGATCGCATCCACGCCCATACTTTGGCAAAGATAAAGCGATCGCGGCAAATGATAGTTCTGCGTGACAATGATCGCTTTATCCATCTCGAATACCTGTTTTGCACGAATGCACGATTCATAGGTACGCAATCCGAGATCGTCGGTAACTATATCCTCGTCCGGCACGCCGAGTTCGATGGCTAGTTTTTTCATCACTGCGGGCTCTTCATTTCCGCCGCTGAGCAATAGCTTGCGAGCTTTCCCGGCCTTGTAGAGTTCGACGCCCGTGAACACCCGATCGTAAAGCGTGTTCGACGCAGATCCGTCTTCCCAAACACGGGCACCCAAAACGATCGCTATCCGGTTTTCGGAGGGAACATTTTCGATGTTGGTATAGGTTTTATTCGTTGAATAGGACGTCACACGCAGATTGATGACGAGAATAAAAAGGAGAGCGAGCACGCCGAGGATGATCACGATGACAATAACGCTCTTCATAGTTAAAGCTTAGCATCAACCGCCCCGATCTGCCCAAGGTTGCTATAAAGCCCTATAAAACCTACAATTAAAGATTCATTATGTTTCTGGATCGCGTAAAAATAAGGATAAAGGCCGGTGATGGCGGCGATGGCGTGACCGCGTTTCGGCGTGAGAAGTTCATTCCGCGAGGCGGCCCTTCGGGTGGTGACGGCGGCGTCGGCGGCAGCGTTTGGATCGAGTCGACCGAGGGTCTAAACACTCTGCTGCACCTCCGATACAACCCGGAACACAAGGCCGAACGCGGCCACCACGGCGAAGGTTCGAACCGGTTTGGTAAGGATGGTCAGGATCACCTAGTCCGCGTTCCAGTCGGCACGCAGATCTACGATGCTGAGACAAACGAACTGCTCTTCGATTTTACCGAAGCCGGACAAAAATATCTGGCTGCTAAAGGCGGCAAAGGCGGCTGGGGCAACTCTCATTTCGCGACGCCGACCCGCCGAGC
>JBBRUA010000343.1:0-3589 GCA_038248245.1 Pyrinomonadales bacterium
ATTCAACTACACGGTGACGAAAGTCCGGAGTTCATCAAAACGTTACGGCTTGTGTCAGATGTGACGATCATTAAAGCGGTTAGGGTTCGGCCGGAATTCGAACCGGATGAAGTGTTGAACTATAAGGCAGATGCAATATTGTTGGATGCGTATTCTGCCAACGAACGCGGTGGAACCGGGAAGACTGTCGATTTGGTTATCGCGAGGCACGTCGCCGAACTCGTCGATAAGCTCTATCTGGCTGGCGGCTTATCGATAGAAAACGTAGCAAAGGCCGTTGTCGCGGTCAAACCGTTCGCCGTCGATGCCTGTAGTCTCATCGAGTCATCACCGGGCACCAAGGATCACGATAAGGTTGCTGCATTTATTAAAGCAGCCAAGGAAGCACTATGAATTACGAACCAAACGAACAAGGTTATTGGGGTGATTATGGCGGTCGGTTTGTTTCGGAGACCTTGGTTGCTCCGTTGGATGAGTTGACGAGCGCCTACTACGGCGTTCGCGACGACGCTGACTTTCATGCCGAACTAAACGATCTGCATCAGAATTTTACGGGTCGTCCATCGCCGCTTTATTTCGCACGGCGACTTACCGAAATCCTCGGCGGTGCGAAGATCTATCTCAAACGCGAAGACCTCAATCATACCGGTGCCCACAAGATAAATAACTGCCTCGGTCAGATCTTGCTTGCTCGTCGAATGGGTAAAAAAAGGATAATTGCCGAAACCGGCGCCGGACAGCACGGCGTTGCAACGGCCACAGTTTGTGCTTTGTTTGGCCTCGAATGCGTCGTCTACATGGGCACCGAAGACATGCGGCGGCAGGAGCTTAACGTTTTTCGAATGCGCCTGCTCGGGGCTGAGGTTCGAGGCGTCGATTCTGGGTCGTGCACGCTAAAGGACGCCATCAACGAGGCACTTCGCGATTGGGTGACGAATGTCGATACGACGTATTACCTACTCGGCTCAGCACTTGGACCTCATCCGTATCCGCTCATGGTTCGTGATTTTCAAAGTGTGATCGGCCGTGAGTCTCGCGAGCAAATACTTCAAAAGGAAGGGCGTCTCCCGGATGTTCTCGTCGCATGCGTGGGTGGCGGATCAAATTCGATCGGGCTTTTTTACCCTTTCCTAAATGATGAGGTTCGCATGATCGGCGTAGAAGCGGGCGGGCGCGGAAATACTCTCGGCGACCACGCCGCGAGGTTCAGGACCGGAGGCAACGTCGGCGTCCTGCAAGGAACCAAGAGCTATCTGTTGCAAGACGACGACGGGCAGATCGCTCTCACTCATTCCGTTTCCGCCGGACTCGATTACGCATCGATCGGCCCTGAACACGCATACCTTCACGATATCGATCGTGTCGAATACGCCTCCGCCAACGACGATGAGGCACTCGCCGCATTCAAAACACTGTCGGAAACCGAAGGCATCATTCCGGCACTCGAGACCGCCCACGGCATCGCTCACGCGATAAAGATCGCACCTGATATGAGTTTGAGCGACATTATGATCATCAATCTATCGGGACGCGGCGATAAAGACGTTAATACGGTCGCGGAGATATTAAAAGCGGAAGAGCAGAATGCCGGGAGTTTGGCAAGAATATGAGCAGGATCAAGCAAAGGTTTGAGGAATTAAAAAATAAACAACGACAAGGGTTCATTCCATTCGTGACCGCCGGCGATCCGGATCTCGAGACTTCCCTCTCGATCATTCTAAAACTGGCTGAACTTGGTGCAGACGTTATCGAACTCGGCGTTCCTTTCACCGATCCGATGGCCGACGGGCCGACGATCCAGCGTTCGTCGGAGCGTTCGCTTAAGGCGGGAACGACGTTGAGAGGTGTCATCGATCTTGCCGCGGAGTTCCGAAAACATAGCGAAGTGCCGATCGTGCTTTTCAGCTATTTTAACCCGATACTGCGGTTCGGGCTCGAAGAATTTGAAAATGCGGCTGCTGCTGCGGGGATCGACGGAGTGTTGCTCACGGACGTGATCGAGACCGAGGCGGCGGACATCTCACGGAGGTTTGCGTTGAAGACTATCGACTTAATATCGCTCGTCGCGCCCACGACAACCGACGAACGCCTCGCCGCAATCTGTGACAACGCACGCGGGTTTGTTTATGCCGTTTCGCGTGCCGGTGTTACCGGGGCACGGGACGAATCGAGTTCGACGGCGGAATCGCTTGTAAATCGAACACGCCAGTTCACCGATCTGCCGGTCGCGGTCGGATTTGGAATTTCGACTGCCTCACAGATATCGGATGTCTGGAAATACGCAGATGCCGCCGTTGTCGGTTCCGCGATCGTCAGCGAGATAGCGAAAGCGGAGAACGGAGAAAGTGCGGTCGGTAACGTCGAACGCTTTGTCGGCCAACTGCTGCCGTTATTTGCAAAAGGGCCGAACGAAAACTAGAGTTGAATATTTGTATTCGAACGCGAGAGAAAGATTATGTTGATCGTAATGAAATCGGGTGCGAGCCCGGAAGAGATTGAGAAAGTTTTACACGCCATCGAAACGCTCGGGCTTCGCGGCCATTCACTGCCCGGTGAAAATCGGACCGCTATCGGCGTTACCGGTAATAAAGGCTCGGTCGATCCGGCCCATTTCGAAAACCTGCCCGGTGTTGCGAACGCGATCCGCGTCACGCAGCCGTACAAGCTGATCTCGAAGGACCTGAAGCCCGAGAAATCAGTTATCAAGGTCGGAAATGCTGTGATCGGCGACGGTTCGCTCGCCATGATCGCCGGGCCGTGTGCTATCGAGAGTCGCGAGCAACTTTTCACCGTCGCAAAGGTAATTGCCGCCAGCGGTGCACAGTTCTTTCGCGGCGGAGCTTATAAACCGCGCACTTCGCCTTACGCTTTTCAAGGAATGGGCGTGGAAGGGTGGACGATGAGGGTCGATGTTCGCGACGAGTTCGGGCTGAATATCGTCACCGAGGCTATGGACGAACACGGCGTGGATGCGGTCGAGAAATACGGCGATTGCATCCAGATCGGGGCTCGCAATATGCAAAATTTCTCGCTTCTCAAATACGCCGGGAAAACCCGCAAGCCGATCTTGCTAAAACGCGGCATGGCGGCGACGCTCGACGAGTTTCTGCTTGCTGCCGAATACATTATGGCTGAGGGCAATTACGACGTGATCCTCTGCGAACGCGGCATTCGGACCTTCGCCACCCACGCGAGAAACACGCTCGACCTCTCGATCGTCCCCGCCGTCAATCGCATCACCCATTTACCGATAATCGTCGACCCGTCGCACGGAACCGGCCATAATTATATGGTGACTCCACTAGCTCGCGCAGGTGTAGCCGTCGGTGCCGACGGCCTGATCATCGAGGTCCACCCGCGACCCGAAGAGGCCATGTGCGACGGCGCACAGGCGATGCGGCCCGAGCAGTATCTTGACCTTCTCGAACAGGTTAGAAAAATCCACGAAGCCGTGGCGGAACCGGTACTGGCTTAGTTTTTAAGGCCAAGGTGGGAGTTGATCTTGTCTTCAAAAGACTTCTCGAAGGAAGTGGAATCTCCCTCACCAACGGAACTGATGACATCACAATTGCAAATAATCAAACGATTA
>JBBRUA010000344.1:0-3541 GCA_038248245.1 Pyrinomonadales bacterium
CAGCATCCGCCATTTGCGATGCCATGGTTCGCTTCCAGATCAGCTCATATAACTTTTGCCATTCGTCTTCGTTAATCGTCGTCACGCTTGTGTAGGTTGGCCGAATAGCTTCGTGAGCTTCCTGTGCGGATTCGTTTTTATTTTTGAATTTGCGGACCTGTTGGTATCTTTCGCCGTAAAGGCTGCTCACCGTGTTTGTAATGTCGGCCAGCGCTGTCGCACCGAGGCTTACGCTATCCGTTCGCATGTAGGTAATATGCCCGTTTTCGTAAAGCTTCTGGGCGATCTGCATCGTTCTTGCTACACCGTAACCCAGTTTTCTTGATGCTTCCTGTTGCAGCGTTGAGGTCGTAAAGGGCGGGGCCGGCGTACGTTTTCCAGGTTTGACCCGTACATCGGTAACTTTATACTGGGCACCGATACATCCCTTCAAAAACGCTTCCGCATCTTCAGAACCGTCCTGTTTTCTTCCTTCAGCTTTGAACGTGACAGGTTTTCCGCTTATATCATCGGCAATAAATAATCCTTCAATTTTGAAATGGCTTACTTGTTGAAAGGCGTTGATCTCGCGTTCTCGATCGGCGATAAGGCGAACGGAAACACTCTGCACACGGCCGGCACTCAGGTTTTTATTACTCGTGCTGATCTTGCGCCATAGCACAGGACTTAACTCAAACCCGACTATTCGGTCCAGCACCCGGCGTGCCTGCTGCGCCATTACAAGATTCATATTCACCGTGCGTGGATTACTTACAGCAGCTTCTATCGCGGGTTTAGTGATCTCGTGAAACACGATCCGTTTGGTCGTTATCGGGTCGAGGCCCAGCACTTCGCACAGGTGCCAGCTTATGGCTTCTCCCTCACGGTCTTCGTCCGTCGCCAGCCATACTTCGTCCGATTTTTTTGCCAATGACTTCAGCTCATTAACGACCTTTTTCTTGTCGTCAGGCACGATATAACTGGGTAGAAAGTCATTTTCGATATCAATACCCATGCCCGCCTTGGCAAGGTCGCGGATATGGCCGTAACAACTATTCACCTGAAAATCCTTTCCGAGGATCTTTTCAATGGTCTTTGCTTTTGCCGGGCTTTCAACTATTAGCAGGTTTTTTGACATATTCAATGTGGTATTTAGTAAGGTTCTGATGAAGTCATCAATATATATATATTATGTGCCCGAAATGTTCGCGGTGTCTGACTTACTAGATACTCAAAGCGGATTCTATTTTTTAGCCTTCGCAGTCGCCGACGATTCGACAATTACTCAGCTTTTACCCATTTGTTGCAACGTTGCGAAAAAAAATACGTCAGACACAAAATTCGTGCTGACGTTCTGATTACTAACACCTTGTTTGCAGGCCTGTCAATTCGAGGCTATACCATAACGAAAATTGGGGCGGTGTAAAAATTGATCTCGTTCATATCCGCCGGGCGTAGTTTTTTCCCGGCAAAACGCGGATCAGATCGCGGATGTCGAGGGCGACGAGAGCGGTGTTTAGATCGCCGAATGAGAGTCCGCTGAGCTCGAGCAAAGTGTCAATATGAACGGCGTCGTCCGGTTTAAGCTGCTCCCAGATCTTGCGTTCGTTCGCGTTCATGTCGGCCGGGATGAGTTCGGGTTGCGGCGAGGCGTTCCAGGCTTTTTGCTTTTCGATCCTCGGCGGCAGGATCGCTGCGGAGATCTCGCTCGGCAACTCGGTTACGACATCCTGCCACTGCTGCACGAGTTTCGCTCCGCTTTTAATAAGGTAGTTTGTGCCGAACGAGTTACCGGAAGTTATATTGCCCGGAACGGCCATCACTTCGCGATTCTGCTCCATCGCGAGCCTCGCTGTGATCAACGAACCGCTTCGCTCCGAAGCCTCGACGATCAGAACGCCCAAACTCAGCCCGCTAATGATCCGGTTACGATATGGAAAATTTTCCGGTATCGGCGGCGTACCAAGCGGGAACTGTGAAACCAGACATCCGCCCGACTCAAGGATCTCATCAACCAAACGCTTGTTTTCTTTCGGATAAACATTATCCAGACCGGTGCCGATGACTCCGATCGTCCTGCCTTTTCCGCTGATCGCCCCGCGATGAGCAGCCGTATCGATCCCGCGTGCGAGCCCCGAAACAACCGTCAGCCCACGCGAAGCCAGATCGCGTGAAAGCATTTCGGCCGCATTCTCACCATACGTCGAACACAGTCGCGAACCAATGACGCCGATCCCGGGCTGATCGAAACACGCCTGCCAGTCGCCCTTCACATACAGCACCGGCGGCGGGTCGTCGATCTCACGCAACAGAGCCGGATAGCTGCCGTCATCGAGTATCAGAACATCACCACCGATCGCCTTTACCCGTTCGAGTTCCGTCTCCGCCTTCTCGTGAAACTCACGCTTTAAAAGACTCTCGATCGTATCGGGTTTGAGCCGCAACGATTCAAATTCAGTTCGGCGTCCGTGAAAAACAGCATCAGCCGAACCAAACCGCTCCAAAAGCTTCGTCGCCGCCCTCGGCCCCACGCCCGGTGTCATATTAAGTGCGATCCATTCTTTCATGTTTTCTCAGAACCGAGCATCATCGTGATCAGCGTCGCCCGCTTCGCAATATCGCTGATTAGAATATGCTCGTGCAAAGTGTGGGCTCCGGCACCGGAAATGCCGAGGCCGTCGAGGACCGGAACGCCTAATGCAGCGACGAAGTTTCCGTCCGACGCGCCGCCGACCTGCGTTTCGCCTAGTTCGTAGCCAAATTCGGATGCCAGATCTCGAGCCTTTTCGAATAACGCTATGACCTCCGGCGTTCGTTCGAGCGGCGGGCGATTTATCGCTCCTAACAATTCCAGCGAAACGCGTTCATCAGTAGAATTCAGACTTCTAAGCGACGCCTCGACGCGTTCCGCCTCGGCCATCGAGTTGAAACGCACATCGATCCCGCACTGCGCGTGTTCGGGAATGACGTTCGATGTCGTGCCGCCGTGTATCGTGCAGACGTTGACGGTCGTGCCGATCTCGGGTTTCGCGATGGCGTGAATGTTCTCGATCTGCCTCGCAAGCTCCGCGATCGCGTTGGCACCTTTCTCAGGTTCAAGGCCGGCATGGGCAGGGACTCCGTGAGCCCGCAAGATGAACATTCCGGTGCCTTTCCGTCCGGTTTTGACCGCGCCGTGTTGCGACGGCTCCATTACGAGGCATCTCTCCGCGTCGCGCGATTCACGTTCGACAAATTCGCGGCCCGAATGACTACCGACCTCTTCGTCACAGGAGAGCAGGATCGTGATCGGTGTCGATGGCCTCGTTCCGGTCGTCGCAAAATACCTTAACGCCTCGAACATCAACACGACATTCGCCTTCATATCGAAAATGCCGCACCCGAAAAACTTATCGCCGTCGATCCGCGTCGAATTATGAAGCGCTGTGCCGACCGGATGAACGGTGTCTGTGTGCCCGAGCAGCAGCGTATGCTTGCCGTCACCGGGAAAAGCCTTGATCACGATGTGGTCACCGTCAGCGACCTTTACTCGCTCGATCGCGATATCGACACCGGTCGCACG
>JBBRUA010000345.1:0-3536 GCA_038248245.1 Pyrinomonadales bacterium
AGCGCCTGCGGTTCTAAAGGCAGCAGGCAGATGGCGAAAAATGAACGCTGTTGGAATTATTCGGTACGGGTTGGAGAATTTACAGAGTGGCCGACCGTTTGCGAACGATGCAACGAAGCCCTTAATGATATCGTTTAGGAGGAATTTATGAAAAGATCGCTACTAATTCTTTTGGTGCTATTCGCGACCGTCGCAGTGTCATTTGCACAGAACGTTTATACGCCTGAAAAGGGTTCGGCGGAGAGAACCGCGATCCTTGGAGCATTGCGTGTTCCGGTCGAAAAGTCCTTAAAGCAAAAGATCATATTCGTAACGGACAATTTTAAGGTCCAGGGAAATTGGGCGTTTGTTAGCGGTGAACCGCAAACGCCGTCGGGCGGCAAACCCAACCTGAAAGGCACTGCGTGGGAAGGCGAGGAAGATCTTTTCGACGATAACTTCTTTGGTCTTCTAAAGAAAACAGGCGGAAAATGGAAGGTCGTCACACACGCCCTTGGCTGTACCGATGTCTGTTACGCCGATTGGTCGAGCCTCTACAAGGCGCCGAAAAGCATTTTTCCATATACTGGGTAAGATGGCCGTTGATTTTCAAACATTGATCTCGTTGCCGACGAATGCTTACGCCGAAGGCCTAAGGTTTTTTCGAGGTGGCGGAATGATAAATGAAACTCTTAAACGCCTGGTGGACGATCTAGATAGAAATGAGATCGACTACGCGTTGATCGGTGCGGTGGCGCTGAATAATCATGGCTATCGGCGTTTCACCGAGGACATCGATCTGCTGCTCACGAAGGCCGGACTTGCACAATTTACGGAGAAACTAGTCGGCAAGGTCTACCGGAGCGCCTTTACCGGAGCGACGCGGAAGTTTCGCACGACGGCTGAAAATGTACCGGTCGAGATCATCACCTCCGGTGAATTTCCCGGTGATGGATTGCCGAAAAGCGTCGAATTTCCGAACCCTTCCGACGCGAGCGTCGTAATAGATGGTGTTAAGACGATCTCGCTCGAGAAATTGATCGAGCTAAAGCTTGCATCAGGCATAACGGCGGGCGACCGATTGAAGGACCTGGCGGATGTGCAGGAACTGATAAAGCTGAAAGATCTGCCCGAGGATTTTGCGGATAAATTGAATAAATTTGTTCGTGCTAAGTATCGGGAGTTGCATGACGGCGTGGCCTCGGCCCGAAATATTTAGAATTGAGGCATTGCTTTGACTAAGAAAGATTTCATTTGGAAACTCGGCTACCTCGCGATCGCGGGTGGCGTATTTATGATCGATCAGGTCACGAAGGCCTGGGCGATACGCGTTTTGCGGTTCAATGACGACCGGACGGTGATCAGCGGCTTTTTGAATTTTGCGTACGCCGAGAATACGGGCGTTGCCTTTTCGATGCTCGACAATCATGGCGATGCCGGACGTTGGGGTTTGTCGGTCGTGGCATTTGTCGCGGCGGCACTCGTTTTGTATTTCTTTTGGCGAACGCCGCGAAGCGATGACCGTATTTTAGGAGCACTCGCTCTGCTGCTTGCCGGTATCATCGGCAACGTCACCGACCGAATGAGGCTCGGGTTCGTCGTAGATTTCATCGACGTCGAGTTCGGCGGCTGGCACTACCCGACCTTCAACATCGCCGACGCCGCCATCTGTGTGGGAGCGGGACTGCTGATAATTGACATGTTCTTGAGTAAGAGAAATCAGAAGGTAGAAGACAGAAGTTAGAAGCCAGAAGCGAGAAGTTGGAAGTTCGAGGTCAGAGGTTAATCGTTAGAGGTCGGAAGTCAGAATTCGGAGGGCGAGTTTGGCGGCACGAAGTTTTGAAGATGTCGAAATATGGAAGAAAGCTCATGGCTTTGTTTTGGAGGTTTATCGACTTTCAGAAAGCTTTCCAAAGCATGAACTTTATGGTTTAACATCTCAGCTTCGTCGGGCGGCGGTTTCGATTCCGGCGAATTTTGCTGAAGGCTTTGGTAAAGCGACCAAGCCGGATAAGCTTCGATTTTATAGCATTGCTCAGGGCTCGTTAGAAGAATGCCGATATTATATGATCCTAGTGAGGGACCTAAATTACGGCGAAACTCAGTCGTTGAGGCAGATGCTAGACGAGATCAGCAAAATGCTTGTCAGCTATATGTACAAAATCAGAAACGACGGTTGAACTTCTATATTTTAACTTCTGGCTTCTCACTTCTGGCTTCATAAAACCATGTATCCCGAACTATTCCGCATTGGCACATTTCCAATCACGACCTATGGCATTTATTTGGCTGTGGGGATGCTGCTTGCGCTTTACGCAACGTCGCGGTTGGCGGCGCGGGATGGGTTGCCGCGGGAGCGGATCTACGACCTCGGGTTGTGGGTTTTGGTCGGCGGACTTGTTGGATCAAAACTGTTGATGATCATGCTCGAGCCGGGCGTGCAGGTTTTTACGTTCGATTTCTTGCGAAGCGGCGGTGTGTTTTACGGCGGTCTGCTCGGCGGATTTTTTGCGGTCGTTTTCTTGGTACGGCTCTATAAACTCCCGTTTTGGAAGGTGGCTGACGCCTTTGCACCAGGCGTTGCTCTCGGACAAGCATTCGGGCGGCAAGGTTGTTTTTCGGCGGGATGCTGTTGGGGAAAAGAAACGCATCTGCCGTGGGGCGTGCATTTTACCGACCTCGGCCACGAATACACCGGCGTCCCGGTTTACGGCCCGGACGGGGCCGACCTGTTCCTTCATCCGACACAGCTCTACGAATCGTTCATCATGCTCGCGGTCTTCGGCCTTCTCGTTTACCTGCACAAACGTAAGAAATTCGACGGTCAGATACTGGTCGCATATGGCATAATCTACTCGCTCGTCCGTTTCTCGATCGAATTTATCCGCGACGATCCGCGCGGCGACCTGTTCGGTTTTACAACGCTCACCGGCCTTTCGACCTCACAGGGCATCAGCCTTTTGGTTGCCGCCGGATCGATAATTTTTATGATCGTGCGTCTGCGAAAGTTGCGGAACGTAGATGCTTAGCCGCCTGAATTCCTAAGAATGTTTAAATCGGCCACATACTTAGCGGCGGCGTGTCTTCTCTTTCTAACGCTGACGAGCAATGCGCACTCCGAATGTCTTCCCGGCAGATCGGAGATGGAGTGGCTCGATAAAACGATAACGGTTTGGAAACAAGTACGCTCCGAGGCCTTGCATCTCGAAGAGGATAAATTGCCGTGGCTCGTGCTGTTCGACGAGAAGTGCGTGCTAAACGTCAATCCGGACGCGAAATTTTTCAGCGGAACCGGACAGGTGCAGTCGACAATCCTTGGCGGTGAACGCGTCAATCTATACTCGAGCGAGCATCAAGGCAAGGTAACACTCCCGGACTCGTCAATTATTCCACCGAATCTCACCAGTTTCGCGGCGGCTTACGACAGCGGGAAGCAATCCTTTTTAGCGGCATCACTGCCGTCGATCTGGCGAAAGGCTCCACATTTGGCAGCCGAGAAGAATCTTGAAACACTTGTCCGTTCGGTCTACATACACGAATTGACCCACACATATCAC
>JBBRUA010000346.1:0-3526 GCA_038248245.1 Pyrinomonadales bacterium
ATGTCAATGAGAATTGTTGGTCGGCGGAAAAACGTATCGAGGAATGTGACGCGGCGGGCGTTGATCTGCAAGTGCTTTCAACCGTGCCGGTGATGTTCTCATACTGGACAAAACCCGCGGACGGTGCTGAGATCGCGGCGTTTCTGAACGACCATATTGCCAACATCGTTTCTGAGAATCCGAAACGGTTTGCAGGACTCGGGACAGTTCCGATGCAGGATACGATTCTTTCGATCAGGGAACTCGAACGTTGCAAGGAGATCGGTCTAGTCGGAGTGCAGATCGGCACAAACGTAAATCAGCTAAACCTCGGTGAGCCACGATTCTTTGAATTTTTCAAGGCTTGCGAAGAGCTTGGTATGGCGGTCTTTGTTCACCCGTGGGAAATGGCGGGTGAAGCGGATATGCAGAAATACTGGCTACCTTGGCTCGTGGGAATGCCTTCGGAAGTTTCACGTGCAATCTGTTCGTTGATTTTCTCGGGCACGCTCGAACGGTTGCCGAACTTGCGAATTTGTTTCGCCCACGGCGGCGGTTCGTTCCCGGGTACGTTGGGCCGAATCGAGCATGGATTCGATGTTCGGCCGGATCTTTGTGCAATCGACAACCCTCACGATCCGCGCAAATACCTGAGCCGAATGTATTTTGATTCGCTGGTCCACGACGAGGCCACGCTCGATTTTCTTATAGAAATGGTTGGGGCTGATCGGATAGCTCTCGGTACTGATTACCCGTTTCCACTCGGGGAACTCGTACCTGGAAGCCTGATCGAATCGATGCCGTATGATGAAGCAACAAAGGCGAAATTGTTCCATGCGTCCGCGTTGAGTTGGCTTAATCTCGATCCGAACTCTATTCAGAATTAACAATGAACTTTGAATTTTCAGAAAAATTCGCGCGAGAGATGGATTTAGCCGATCCAGTCTCGCATTTTCGTGAACGATTTTTTGTTCCACACGATGAGAACGGTAAAGAGGTCATTTATCTCACCGGAAATTCTCTAGGATTGCAGCCTCGTTCGGTTCGTGGATATATCGAGCAGGAGTTGAGCGACTGGGAGAAGTTTGGCGTCGAAGGGCACTTTCATGCAAAGAATCCGTGGATGCCGTATCACGAACTTTTGTCGGAACGAATGTCGAATATCATCGGAGCGAAGCCGATCGAGACCGTCGTGATGAATTCGCTTACTGTGAATTTGCACCTGCTAATGGTTTCGTTCTATCGCCCGACGTCAACGCGTCGAAAGATCGTTATCGAAAAAGGAGCTTTCCCATCGGATAGATATGCTGTCGCGTCGCAGATCATTTTTCACGGATACAACGTGGCGGATGACCTGATCGAATTGGCACCGAGGCCGGGCGAATCGGTCCTGCGGAATGAAGATATACTCGAGGTGATCCGCCGCGAAGGCGAGGCGATCGCGATGGTGCTGCTCGGCGGTGTGAATTATTACACCGGGCAGGTTTTCGATATGCAGGCGATCACTGCGGCGGGGCACGACGTCGGTTCGCTGGTTGGGTTTGATCTCGCTCACGCGGCGGGAAATGTCCAGCTGAAAATGCACGACTGGGACGTCGATTTTGCAGCGTGGTGTTCGTATAAATATCTGAATGCAGGGCCGGGTGCGATCGGCGGGGCATTTGTTCACGAACGTCACTCGGCGTCGCCTGGCCTACCTAGATTTGCCGGATGGTGGGGACACGACAAGGAAACGCGTTTTCAAATGGGGCCCGATTTTCACCCAATAGCTGGAGCCGAAGGCTGGCAGGTATCAAATCCACCGATTTTTCAAATGGCTGCTTTGCGAGCTTCGCTTGAGATATTTGAAGATGCCGGCATGATCGACCTAGTTGAAAAATCACGAAAGCTAACCGCGTATCTTGAGTATTTGCTCGACGAGATCCAGGATGAACGTCTTTCGGTCATAACTCCTCGCGATCCAGAGCAACGTGGCTGCCAACTATCGATCCGCGTCGAAAACGCGGACAAAAGGTTGTTTGAGGCGATCACAATGCAAGGCGTAACCGCTGACTGGCGTGAACCGGATGTCATCAGGGTCGCGCCGGTGCCGTCGTATAACAGTTTCTCGGATGTATATACATTTGCATCGATCCTGAAGGATTGTTTGGGAAATTAACAAGGGCATCATAGAGCAAATCGATCTTGACTGTTCCTAAATGCTCTTTGTGACCTCTATAGTAAAACTCTTGTATGTCTAAAGTCATAATCATCGGTGCCGGTCTCGCGGGTTCGCTGCTCGCGATAAATCTTGCAAAACGCGGTATCGCTGTCGATGTGTACGAAGCACGCGGTGATATGCGGCTCGAGGAAGTCGCGGCTGGGCGGTCGATAAATTTGGCGCTGTCGGATCGCGGCATCGCGGGTTTGCGTGCGGTCGGCATGGACGAATATATGCTCGGCGAAGCCGTGCCGATGACCGGGCGGATGATCCATATCGTTTCGGGTGACACTAAGTTGTTGCCCTATAGCGGGCGACAGGGCGAATACATCAATTCCGTTTCGCGTTCGGGATTGAACGTCGCTTTGATAAACGAAGCGGACAAATATGACGAGGTTACGTTTCATTTTAACGAGCGATGTATCGATTTTGACTGCAAAACGGGCGAGGCGAAATTTTCTGGCGGAAAAATCGTGAATGGTGAAACTACCATCGCAACCGACGGCGCCGGTTCTGCCATTCGGCAAGCGATGATGAATGGCGGTGTGGAGCGTTTCGATTTTTCACAAACGTGGTTAGAGAGCGGCTACAAGGAGTTGGTGATCCCGCAGTTACATACTTCTGACTTTGCAATGGAGAAGAACGCTCTTCACATCTGGCCGCGGAATAAGTTCATGATGATCGCTCTGCCGAATTTTGGCGGGAGCTTCACTTGCACGTTGTTTCTTGCTCACAAGGCAGAACCGCCTGCGGCGGCAGGTGGGGTGTACGTCAACCCTCAAACAACGTCCGTGCCACCCGCTCACGCGGGCGGTTCTGCCTCGTTTGACCAGCTCACTGACGAAACCTCCGTTCGAGAATTTTTCGACCGTGAATTTCCCGACGCCGTTTCGCTGATGCCGACGTTGGTCGAAGACTTCTTCGCAAATCCGACCGGGAATCTTGGCACTGTAAAGTGTTATCCGTGGAATTCCGGGGGCAAGGCACTTCTTCTCGGAGACTCGGCTCATGCGATCGTCCCTTTTTATGGACAGGGAATGAACTGTGCGTTCGAAGATGTTCGCGTGCTGGATCTGCTAATTGAAAAGCACGGGACGGATTGGGGAACGGTTTACGAGGAATACGGCCAGCTTCGCAAAGTAAATACCGACGCCATCGCCGACATGGCCGAGGAAAATTTCTACGAAATGCGCGACGCCGTCGCCGACCCAGTCTTCCTACGCAAACGCGAACTCGAGACCAAACTCGAACAGACCTATCCCGACTATTTCTCCAAATACTCAATGGTCACCTTCCGCGAGGATTTGCCGTATTCGGTAGCGAAAGAGAAGGGCAATGCTCAGGATC
>JBBRUA010000347.1:0-3504 GCA_038248245.1 Pyrinomonadales bacterium
AAGAATGATCGGTTTCGACTCATCCGAGATGGTGTCGCCCGTCGTCGTATTTTTCATACCGCCGATAGCAACGATCTCACCTGCGCTCGCCGATTCAACGTCCTCACGTTTGTTGGCGTGCATGAGCATCAGACGGCCGACGCGTTCTTTGGAATCTTTGATCGTATTGGTTACATACGAACCCGACGAAACCGTTCCAGAATAGATACGCACAAAGGCGAGCTGCCCCAAATGCTTGTCCGCCATCAGTTTGAATACCAAACCTGAGAACGGAGCACTTGCGTCCGGCGGACGCGTTTCCATTTCGTTTGTTCTTGGATTTTCGCCTTCGATAGCAGGAATATCGAGCGGGCTTGGAAGGAAATCGATAACTGCGTCAAGCAGCGTCTGGACGCCTTTGTTCTTGAATGCCGAACCGGTAACGACCGGCACAATCTTCATTGCAAGGGTTCCTTTTCGAAGTGCGACGCGGATCTCATCTTCCGAGATCTCTTCGCCTTCGAGATATTTCATCATCAGATCGTCGTCGATCGCCGAAACGGCTTCAACGAGTTTTTCACGAGCAGCTTTCGAAGCTTCGAGCAGGTCTGCGGGAATTTCGACAACGTCGTAATTCGCTCCCATCGCCTCGTTGGTCCAAACAAAAGCCTTCATCGTGATCAGATCGACAACACCTCTGAACTGATCTTCCAAACCGATCGGCACCTGAAGGGCGATCGCGTTCGCACCGAGTCTCGTAATGATCGAATCGAATGAACGATCGAATGAAGCACCAGCACGATCCAGCTTATTAATAAAGCAGATACGCGGAACGCCGTACTTATCAGCTTGACGCCAAACTGTTTCCGACTGAGGCTCAACACCGGCAACACCGTCAAACACACAAACCGCACCATCGAGAACACGCAGCGAACGCTCGACTTCCATTGTGAAGTCAACGTGGCCCGGCGTATCAATGATGTTAATGCGATGCTCAATGTCGTTACGTGTCCAGAAACAGGTCGTCGCAGCGGAAGTGATGGTGATACCACGCTCCTGCTCCTGCTCCATCCAGTCCATCGTCGCCGTTCCTTCGTGAACTTCGCCGATCTTGTGCGAAACACCCGTATAGTACAAAATGCGCTCTGTCGCCGTGGTCTTACCCGCGTCGATATGGGCCATAATGCCGATGTTTCTAAATTTGTCTAAGCTAATGTTTGCCATTACTACTCTTTAACCGCTGAGACGCGGAGCCGCAGAGAAGAGCAGAACCTGTATCTCAGCGTCTCTGCGTCTCTGCGGTAAATCTTTCCTAGAACCTATAATGCGCGAACGCCTTGTTCGCTTCTGCCATGCGGTGAACGTCGTCTTTCTTCTTCATCGCTCCGCCGCGGCCGTTGGTTGAATCGAGAAGTTCGCCGACGAGGCGATCTTCCATCGTTTTCTCGCTGCGGTTGCGTGCATTCAGCACGATCCAGCGGATAGCGAGAGTGTTACGTCGATCGCGGGTAACTTCGAGGGGTACCTGATATGTAGCACCACCGATACGTCGCGATTTGACCTCAAGGGTCGGAGCCACGCCGTCGATCGCTTTCTTGAAAACCTTAAGAGCTTCTTCGCCGGTCTTCTCTGCCAGTTTTTCCATCGCGGCATAAAAGATCTGCTCGGCGGTGGTCTTCTTCCCTTCCAACATCAAACCGTTGATGAACTTCGTCACCGCGATGCTGTTGTAGATCGGATCTGGTAAAACTTCTCTTTTTACTGCAACTCTTCTTCTTGGCATATTCTTATCGGAGTACGGACACTTCTGTCCGTTTTCTGATCGGAGTACGGACACTCCTGTCCGTTTCCTTAAATGAACGAAAGATCGGGCAAGAGTGCCCGAACTCCGCTATTTCGCTCCCTTCGGACGTTTAGCACCATACTTCGAACGCGACTGGTTGCGATTTGCAACGCCTGATGCGTCGAGCGTTCCGCGGATGACGTGATAACGAACACCCGGAAGATCCTTAACACGGCCGCCGCGGATCAACACGATCGAGTGTTCCTGCAAGTTATGCCCGATACCCGGGATATATGTAGTAACTTCGATCTGGTTGGTCAAACGCACACGGGCGACTTTACGAAGAGCCGAGTTAGGCTTCTTCGGTGTCGATGTATAAACACGCGTGCAAACCCCACGCTTCTGCGGATTGCCCTGCAAAGCGGGGCTCGCCGTTTTATATTTAACGCGTTCGCGCCCTTTTCGTACTAATTGGTTAATTGTCGGCATCGTTCTTCGTTCCGTTTAAAATCTCGAGAGGCAAAACTACCGTCTTACCTGACTCTTGCCGAATTAAATCCGGCAGTTAGCTCAAGCAGCTCTCGCTGACAAGAATTAAATAAAATGTACTAACTACTCAGAGAAAAGAAACTTTGCTGTAGCGTGGCATATTAGATATGTTAAATTCGCCGCCGTCCGGTGATGGACGCTTTTACGCAACAATCCGTGCTTCAAATCTCAAACATCGTTCCCATAATTCAACTAGGAATCACAAGGAAACCCAGACAGTAAAGTCCGAAACTTTAGATATTATGAATTTCAGATCAGTGTGTCAAGTGCGATAGGCCTTAAAATTCGGTCTCCGCTTATCAAACAGGAGGCTTCATCCATTTCAAACCTTCGACATACTTGAAATCAGCGACGTTGTAGGTTACCAAGGTAAGATCATTTTCAAGGCAAACTGCGGCAATTTGAGCATCAGGCAAAAGAAGCCCGTTCGAGTTTGAGTATCTATCAATCAATGCGATGGTCCGTTTCGAAACTTCCGCTGTATGATAAAAGATCGGAAAATGAGAGAGATATTTTTTAATGATCCGCTTCTCGCGGTCTGCTTTTGACCCCTGCAGGCATTCAACGTAAACAGTCGTATCGACAGAACTATCTATGCTTTCGACAAACCGCTTGACCAGCGCATTGCCACAGAAGATTTCCGAGAAAACATTCGTGTCAGTCAGGTGATCCGTCATTTTTAATTACGGTTGTTTTCACGAATCGCTCTAGCTATCTCTGCGGCTGATTCCTTTCGTCCCGCCCAAACCCCGAGAACGTCCTTGTCGCTTACTTCTTCGAAAGTGGCCGCACCAATATTGGGTTCGGGTAAGAGCTTTTGCTCCTCATCCAAGACTGTAACCAAAGCACGTCGTCCCTTCGTTAAGCGAGCTTTCGTTAACAAACTGATCTTGCCTTTTTCATCGACAACGGCTTCAAGTGTTTGGATCATCTCTTAATTATATCAAAATCGATATCAGTTTCATATCGATTCTAATTTAACAGTAACAACACAGCCTTTGTCCAAGCCATACCGAAGCAAGGAAAGTAAACTGACCCGCCACCACATGGCTGCGGTTGGTATATTACGTATTTTTTGCTAAAGTCTTGAGTTTCGCGTTTGGAGTATTTTTGCTCCTGGTGTGATCGGGAATATTTATGACAAGTCTTGAGACATATTTAGCAAAGTTTAGTGGTTCGGAGTGGTTGGCGGC
>JBBRUA010000348.1:0-3503 GCA_038248245.1 Pyrinomonadales bacterium
CCAAAGAATCACGAGAGCAGCTAGAATGATTGCTATTTTGTAGCGATGCTTCATCTTGGCTTGAGCGTCAGAAAATTAATAGGTGATTGCCGCCCGCTCACCGAGGCGGTTCTGACATATCAGAACCCGCAGCTCATCCACCTTTGCCTCCCAGCTCTCGTGCGAAATGGCATCGCTTACTTCTTCACGCGGTTTTGGATCGGCGAGTGCCGACTCGATCTTAGCGATGAAGTCAGCGTGATCGACTCCGACCAAACAATCGGCCAGCACGCGAACCTCGGGGATATCCGTCGAAACAACCGGCAATCCGGCGGCCAGATATTCGCGGACCTTGAGCGGATTAGCGGCAAGCGTCAGTTCGTTGATAGCAAACGGATTGAGAGCAACGTCGAAGGCTTTGCAATATGCGGGCAATTCGGCGTAAGGTTTGCGGCCGAGGAAATGGACGTTTGGCACGCCGTTGAGAATTTTAACTTTCTTCTCGGCATCCACCGCGATCTTACCGACGAGCACGACCGAGCCGCCCTTAAAATGCTCCGCAACCTTCTTTATCAATTCGTAATCAACCCAATCCGCGAGCAGGCCGTGAAAACCGATCAAGGGCTTGGGCAGATCGGCAACGTCGGCGGGAATCGCGAGTTCCCGATCGAGAGCGGTGCGAAAGTGCCGCCAGTCAGTACCGTGACGAATTAGATGCGTGTTCCGGTTAAAATGCTTTTTCTTATCGAGCAGATTCTCAGCCGAAACTACGACCAAGTCGGCGCGGCAAAAAAGGTCGTCTTCTATCTCTTTAAGTCCGTTCGAAGCACCGGTAAAAGCAGTGTATTCGTCCACGCAATAATAGATCAGCTCAGTCTCGTTCAAACGTCCGGCGACCATCCCGGCGGCAGGATTGAAGACCATGTTTATTACATTCTTCATTCCCAGATTTTTTATCGCTTTTCTGACCTGACGGGCAAGAAAGCTTTGATTGATCTTCAGGATCGATTTGTTTCCGTACGACGGAAAGGCCAGGGGATTCAGTACAAAGATATTCGGCTCGACCTCGCGAACCGGTTCGGAAAATGCCCTGAGCTTTTTGACTATCCGCGACATATCTTTCGTCGACGTTGTCGGCATGCGGTTGGCGATGGCATTGATCCATAGGATACGATTGTCTTTGGACAAAACCCGCATCAGATGTGTTTTTGACAACGGATCGCCCGTCCAGTCGTGACTGAAACAAAGAATGTCCCGGCCGCGAAGCTCGCCCGCAGCCGCGTCGCTTATCTTTTCGATCTCTATCTTTGCCATTATCTCGCCAATATTTTACGCACGCCGTTCTTAAAGTTCTCCGGTAAACGCCGGAACGCGGAGCTGCCAAATTCACGTGCATTTTCTCGCAGATCGTGTAACTTAAATCGGCTCTGATCGCGTCGATAGCGAAACGTCTGACGGATCTCGCCGCCGAATCGCCGAAGGAACAAATGCGAACCACCCATGCTGAAATGAGTGAAATTTTCGCTACACGCCCACTGGATGGCATGCCAGCCGATCAGATCGTTTGGCCGCAAACGCTGAAACTGGGGCATTGAGACATTTGCTGCGTATTCCACCACGCCACCCGGACAAAAACGGTAGAAGCTGCCGGCGATGACTTTTCCGTTCGCTTTGGCTATAAAAACGCGGCGATTCTCGGTCTGTCCGACGGACGTTCTGATCTGCTCAATGGTGTCGGACTGATTCCCCTTTCGCTCGTTCCAGTCGCAATGAATCTGATAAAGCTCATCGAGTTCGGTGTCAGTTTCGAGCTGCTTGATCTCTACCAGGTTCTGCTTGATCGCTTTGCGAATCTCATTGCGTCGCG
Organism: Pyrinomonadales bacterium; assembly: GCA_038248245.1. Taxonomy (GTDB): domain Bacteria; phylum Acidobacteriota; class Blastocatellia; order Pyrinomonadales; family Pyrinomonadaceae; genus OLB17. Next base: position 1,847 of record JBBRUA010000348.1, read on the forward strand.
TTTGTGAAAATTTTGAAAAGATCGCATCGGGCCCATCCGCCAGTTCTAGAATCACAACCGATGTCGAGTCGTTACTCTTACGCACTTGCATCCCGTCTACACTAATTTGAGGCAATTCTTCCCAAGAGTATATTTCGATCAGACTTTTGCTGCTATGGCTTACTTCGGTAATTCCCTCAAGCAATGCGGATGCGGCACTTTCGCGGTTTACATCTTTGCCGAAGACGATTTGCGGACGGGAAAACATTCCGGAAATGATCTTTTCTCCGTCGATCGTTCCTGTCAAAACTGCTGTGATCTCACCGAGCTCATCAGCGGCCAGAACGGCAAATGCTTCTCCGCGAATATACGGATCGATGAAATAATTCGCTGTCACGTAATGCGTCGCGAACGGAGCCTGACCAACAAACTGATTCCAGCGAGCCGCCATTTCAACGTCCGGCATTGATGTTAAAACGATTGGTTTCATTTGGCGGATTCCCTGTCGATGAACCGGCGGTGCCAGATCTCGAAATTGACCAGCGCCCAAATGCGCTCGTCGTGGTTTTCGCCTGCGTTATGTTTGGCGACGAGTTTGCGGACAAAATCGGCGTCGAAGATACCGCGTTCAAGGGCGCGTTTTCCGAGGACAAATTCATCGACGATATGCTTAAATTCACCGCGAAACCACTTCCCGACGGGCACAGGAAAGCCCATCTTCGGACGTTCGAGAATGGCGTCCGGTAAAATTCCTTTCATCGCCGCGCGAAGGATCCATTTCGTGGTTGACCCGCGCAGTTTCATGTCGCGAGGCATCTTTGCCGCAAATTCGACCAGCTTGTGATCGAGAAAAGGTACGCGGCTCTCGATCGACGCGGCCATGGACATCTGATCCTGCTTCATCAACAGCTCGTGCAGATACGTTTTTGTGTCGGCGTACAGCAGTTTATCGAGTACGTCTTCGGAATCGCACTTTTCCAGCCATGCATTCTGCCGCGAATACGGATCGAGATCAGCGACTTTAGCTTTTGTAGCTTCTGAGAATAATCCGCTCTGCATCGATCTCGGAAAAACCCCGAAATTATCGAAAAAGAGATTTTCGATATCTGCGTCGCGTGATAAAAATGTACGGCTTAACTTGCCGCCGAGGCTCGCTGGCAAGGTTGCGACGCCGCCGCGAACGGCATTTCGCAAAAATCCCGGCGTGATGCTCTCATACTTTTCGCCATAAGTTAAGAGCTTCAGAGTCTTCGCGTACCGTCCGTAACCGGCGAGCGTTTCGTCCGCACCTTCGCCCGTGAGCACGACCTTGACATGTTCGGAGGCCAATCTTGATACAAAATAAAGCGGGACAGACGCTATGAATCCGATCGGTTCGTCCTCGTGCCAGACAAGGTTCGGCAATTCCTCGAAAAACTGGTCCGGCGTGATTGTAATCTCGTGATGATCGGTTCCGAAGGACTCGGCGACGAGGCGTGCGTACTCGAGTTCGTTGGCATCGCGGTCGTTAAATGCGACCGAAAAAGTTTTGATCGGCTCGGAGACCATCGTCGACATCATCGCCGCGATCGCCGACGAATCGATCCCGCCCGAGAGAAACATGCCCAATGGTACATCAGCCATCAGGCGAAGTTTGACAGATTCCCGAAACAGATCGCGCCATTCGTCGATGTATTCG
>JBBRUA010000349.1:0-3479 GCA_038248245.1 Pyrinomonadales bacterium
GTTTGCTGAGGCGCCTTTGACCGACGAACAGACGCGGCATTTCACGTCGCCTGACGCATCGCCGTATTCATCGCCTTATGACGGAAAGTCGGTTCCGGCAAATTATCAGCCGGTCAGTTTTGGTAACGTCGATGAATCGATAAGTCGTAAGGTCGCGAAGGTCGGTTTGCCGGAGAACGTCATGACCGCTCTGCCGTACATTCCGTGGTATTTCGGGATGGTCGCAGGCATCCTGATACTATTTTTTGTGCCGCGAAGCGAGGCAAAGGTTCGTTTCCACGCCGCTCAAGGATTGGCGGCCCATATCGCGATATTGATCGTTTCGACCTTGCTGGGATTCCTTGCGCAGGTTGTGGACATGGCGAGTTTCGGTTCCAGCATATTCAATTTCGTCGCGATGATATTGCTGATAATTGTTGCCGTAAAGGCCTGGAAAGGAAAGCCTGTCCATATCGAATCGGTCGATGACCTGACCAACTGGCTCGACGAAAAGATCTCCCCAAGACAGTAAACGATGCAGTAGTCTTGCGGCGGAAACCCGCTAGCGTTTGCAACGATACCTCCGGACGCGTAAAGTTCAAGGAAGATGACAAGTCCGAAATCGATCCAGCAAGAATATTCACCAAACAGCATTTGTTTCGGCTGCGGGCCGGCGAATGATAAGGGTTTGCACATTAACAGCTTTCCGGACGGGGACGAGGTCGTGGCGACCTGGCACGCGGAGGCTCATCATCAGGCATTTCCGGGAATGCTGAACGGCGGGATCATTGGAGCCCTGCTTGATTGCCACTCAAATTGGACAGCGGCGTATTTCCTGATGAAACGGGACGGCAAAGGCGAACCGGATTGCACCGTTACCGCCGATTTCCACGTCAAGATAAAGCGGCCGACGCCGGTCGACGGACCAATAACGCTTAGGGCTCGCGTCGTCGAATCGAGCGAAGATCGAGCGACAGTCGAGGCCGAACTGATCGCTGACGGCAAAGTTTGTGATACTTGTCGCGGGACGTTTGTCGCGGTTAAGGAAGGTCACCCGGCATATCACCGCTGGTAAATCCTGTCAGAACCGCCTGCGTGAGCGGGGGGCCACCCTTACGCAGGCGGTTCTTGGCCACGGGCAAATATCTTTTTCATCTGATCGTCGTAATTCGGATTCAAACCTAATTTTTCCAACCACGCCATCTGCTCTGCCATCAGTTTGGGCAGATGAACAACATCCGAAAGGGCATAATCAACCAATTCGTCGGTCCAGATACCGTCCCATTTACGATTAAATTTTGACCGCTGAGATTTGTCGAGGTCGACGGCGAAGTAGCGGTATAGCGTTTCGGCGAGCGAAGCGGATTGATTGGCCCCACGTGTCAGAACCTTTTCCGCGATCATCGTATCGTAAACGTTTTCAACGAGATAGCCGTTCTCATCGAGGAAGTCGAGGTCGAATTTTGCGTTGTGAAAGATCTTGATAATTGCGGGGTCGGTTAGAATGCCGGCCAGTTTGCCGAGCTGAATTCCCTCGCTTATCGGGATCAAAACATTAAATTCTCCATCAGAGAATTGAACCGAGAACAGCTTTCCGAATCGTGGACTTAGGCCCGAGGTTTCGGTGTCGCAGCCGAGTATTTTTGCCGTTGAGAGCTTCGTGAAAGCGTTCTCCATCTCGGCATCTGTCCGTGCGACTAGAATATCCATGTCTTAAATTGTAAATTACTAAAGATAAACGAAGAAACAGCACACGGAAATATCTAATAATGCCTGAAATATTAAACGAAACCGAAACCCGAATCATCGCGTCGCTGGTTGAAAAGCAACTGACGACACCGGAATATTATCCGCTGACGCTCAACGCTCTCGTGAACGCGTGCAATCAAAAAAGCAATCGCGAACCCGTGGTTTCCTACGATGACAAAACCGTCACTGACGTTCTCGAACGGCTGCGTGACCGTAATCTGGTTTACGTTTTTTACGGTGCCAGTAGTCGCGTCCCGAAATACAAGCACATGTTGCCGAGCGTTTACGAACTCGAACCGGCCGAGGTCGCCGTTATGTGCGTGATGATGCTCCGCGGGCCGCAAACTCTGGGCGAGCTTCGGACACGAACCGAGCGTCTGTATCAGTTTGAGGGACTTGGTGAGATCCAGGAAACGCTCGACGGACTCATTCGGCGCAGCGATCCGCTGGTGGTTAAGATCGATCGGCAGCCGGGACAAAAAGAAGCTCGGTTCGCACAACTGCTGAACGGCGAGTTCGACGTCGAGGCGTTCGCTGCGGCCGTCGCGACCCACCGCGTCTCGGGCAGTGCGGACAATCAAAGGATAGAGAAGCTCGAGGAAGAAGTCACAAATCTCCGCACCGAGATCGAGTCGATCAAGCAGACGTTTGACGAATTTAAAAAGCAGTTTGAATAGGGCAGAACCGCCTGCGTTAGCAGGCGGCGTGGACTACTGAAAAACAACCGGAAGACACCGGCATGAAGGATTTATTAGACTTCAAACAAAAAAACCGGGGCTGAACGATCTCAGACCCGGCGAATCAAATTAAATTCCCTATTAGCCTTTCTTTTTAGGTGCCGCGCCTTTTTGCGGAGCAACATTCGAAAGTTTTTTCAGAGTGTCGATCGCCTCGATCGCATTATCCTTGAACTTATGCGTAGCCGGGGCCTTGCTCACGAATTGCTGCAGGTAATTTGCCGCTTCTTGGAGCATCGCCTTGTCATCGTTAACGTAACCAAGGTTGACCAGGCTCAACCCAACTCCTGCGAGAGCATCCACGTTGTCGGGCGATGCAACCAGGATCTTTTTGTATTCAGCGATGGCATTATCCGAATCCGACGCGACACGAAAGAGGTCTGCGAGAATCATCATCGTCTCGGCCTTCTTAGCGGCATCGGGTTCGAGTTTAAGATATTCCGGGATAAGTATCTTGGCGACCTCAATGAGGCTCGGATCAACCTGCTCAGTCAAAACACTGACACGGAATGTCTCGCGGGCACCTCGCAGCGAAAGAGCCTGACTTGCTTCGTTGGTCTTTGGATCGACAACCTCCGCGGCAGGAGCGTTCTTGGCAATTGTCCACGCACGATTGTAAGATTCTGCTGACATCGCAAAATCTTTCTTCACCTTTCCAAATGCTTCAATTTTCGTCGTCGCATCGGTTGATTTCGCGTTTTTGTTATAAAGATCGATAGCCCGATCTTTCAAAACGGAACCGCGATTGTTTAAGAGAATTGGTGCACTGCCGACGAAATCGGGGTCGGCCTCGATTCCCTCTTCATACTTGGCGATCGCCAGATCGAAATTCTTCGCGTCAAAGGCAGCATTACCATCTTTCAGTGCCATGCCAACGACCTCGTTAGTTTTCAAGGCCTTCTTGTTCTTGGCCTCGATCGCAGCGACCTGAGCATCGTATTCGGCTTTCTTTTTCTTTCCCTCTTCGGTCAATTCCACGGTATCGCCGCCGGCTTTCGTAGCCGCACCCGTCGA
>JBBRUA010000350.1:0-3468 GCA_038248245.1 Pyrinomonadales bacterium
ATTTTCTATATTTAGCTCTGAAACGTTTGCTGGCTTATTTACCGCCGAGAAAGACTTCTGACCGATCCTAACTGTTTCCTTTAAACTGACATCAGCACAGCCAGCATTACTTACGGATAGAGCAGTCACGTGCAATGGGACCGACGGCGGGCCCATAAAATAAGTTCCTGAATAACCTGGCGTACTTATCGGAGATCGTGTTCCGTCTTCCATTAAAATGGAATCCGCAGGCGTCAAAACCACAATTCTGTTTGACCTTTGCCCTGAAAGAATAGTCCCTACAGAAACCTCCCAGATAAACTCCCCCTGTAGCTTTTCAAAGTACTCCGAAGTGATCTCAAATCCCACTTTTTCACCGGCTTTGACGCCGTCTAAATTCGCTGAAATCCTAGTGGATGGAGGTAAGCAGTCCGGTGAGTTAGCCAGACCTGAGATTTGTGAATCTGTCTGCGCTCCAACCGTTAAAACACTTAGCAAACATAAGCCGGAAATGGCAATTACCAATACCGAAGGCATTAACATCTGTAACCTTTTCATATTAATCATCTCCAAACTTACCGCGCCAAATGGGTGCGATCTCTGCCATTACTTTGCAGTCGCAGTATCCGCCGTTTGCACTGAGCCAGGTCGTGATCTTGGCGAAATCGAGATGGTTCTCCATCATGAACCGCATCGAGTATTGCAGGCTGTGATTGCATTCGGACTCGTAGAGTTCATCCTCGACGTGGTCCAGCAGTTCGCTGATCGTCTCCTGACGCGCTGGCAAACTTTGAAGAAAAGCCTCAAGCTCTTCACCGCTAAGTTGTTCGAGATTCTCGATCTCACGCTTTCTAACAATTGCCATAATTTTATCCCGACTGGAAAGCAAGCATCCCTGCTTGCTCGAAAAAAACTGAGGAAGCGAGCATGTTTGCTTGCGTTGATTAAGAGGCAAGCAGGGATGCTTGCCGCTCCAGTCAAAATGGAACTCCCGATTGTTCGACTTCCTCGATCTCGCCTTGCTTGATGCCTTAATGTCATTATCGATCCGAAGGAATGCAGCGCCGTTATCGTACTATATATCAGACATTTAAGTTCAAAATATCCTATCCCTGTTTCACATATTCCGTCCAGTGAAACAGCCATGTCGCGTAGATGTTTGCGGCGAACGATAGTGCGTACAAAGTCCATTCAACGGGCGTTATTCGTTTCGGGGCGGATTCCAGCAAGAGAATGAAAACCCACGGAAGCAAGACCATCGCGTAGCGGTAACCGAATTGCCAGCCGCCGGAGTTTCCGTGGATCCAAAGGAGAAACGTGAGGATAACGATCGAGCACCACGACGCCAGTTTTAGTGCCCCGTCCCTTGAGCCGACCCGCAGGATCATTATCAAAAACGGACTGCTGAACAAGATCGAAGAGCTAAAACCATCGGGCACGAGATACGGAAACTTGTCTTTCCACTCCCACATTTTCCCCAGCATTTCCCAAGCTTGTCTTCCCAGATAGTGCGTTGAGAATATTCCATGATCGTACCAAGGTTCTTCAAGCACGCCGGGAATTCTGGCGTAGCCAAAATCAAAGAAAGAATCGAACCGAACATAATTATAAATGAGCGTCGCAACGCCAAGAACAAAAGGGATTGCGCAGAAACCCGCGAGGCGCCATATCTTTTCAGTACCACCTGCGTTAGCGGGTGGCGTAGAAGTGCTAGTCTTACCAACGCTCGCTTTGTTAGAAAGCCGATCACCATGGCCCACCGCTGACGTAGCGGGTTCTGCCCCGTTCCTAAACATCAGATACATCAACACCGGTGCCGTCAGCAGATTTTCCGTTCGATTGCCAAACGCAATAGCGAAGAAAAATCCCGCGAGCACAGGGCGGCGATCATAGACGGTAAAATAGATCGCTCCGAGCTCCCCGACCATCGCAAACCCGAGAGCGAGCTGCCACGCTCCGGCGAAGGTCAGGTTCGTCCACATAAATGTGCCGAAAAGTATTCCCGCCGTCATCAAGATCTGCCGCGTCCTCGAAACCTTGTATTTCGAAGCGATCAGCAGCAACAAAAAGCATATCGCTCCCGCCAAAATTGCCGAGATCCACGCACCGGGCATTTCCGTTATCAATCCGACCGCCTTTAACAAAGCCACGGGTATCATCGAAACAACCGCACCGAAAGGAAACACCGAATACCACGCTCCGCCGTACGGCACGAACTCATTCAGCCACGTCGGCTGTTTCTCCGCAAATCCGACGCCGCCTTGAACCAATCGTCCGGCAACGCGGAAAGTGTAATCGTAATAAGGCTGCGGTTTGGGATTGGAGAAGAAATAAAGAGTCGCCGTTGCGAACGAGACAAGCAATCTATTGCGCAGTTTCTTTGACTTCAGAGTTTCAGTCGATGCACTTGAGTCCATGTTTCTGACGGCCGTCTAGTCGCTATCGGACGATTCACGAAACGGTCCAACTAGCTGAAGCACAATTACCGCCTCATCCCTTACTTCAAATAAGATCCGATATCGGCCAAGGATCAGATGTCGGATTTGCCGCTCAGTTTCAAAGCCTTCCGGCGCCAAAGGATAACTATATGGAAATTGTGCCAGCCGCTGGAAAATGACTGAGTATAAGTCTCGAAGCCATTTTGCAGCAGCGTCCTCTCCCCAGTATCCAACACCCCACTCGTACGATTTTAAGATTTCTTCTTCCGCATCGGGCGTAAAGAAAACACGATCGACAGACATGTTCGCTATTCTGGCCTATTCGAATTCAATTCCTAGTTTCTTGGACAATTTATCAAAAGCTTCTTCGGCGGGTATCATTTCTCCGCCCTTATCAACATATGCAATTCTTTCTTTCAAAACTCTCACGTTTTCCCAATATTTGACATCGTCAGCCATTTTTTGATAACTTTCTGAGTCCTGCACAACTACCGCAGCCCTGCCATTTACCGTCAGCACCATTGGCTGCCTCGTTTCCTGAACTTGCTTGACCATTTTCGAAGCGTTCTGTTTGAAATCACTTAATGTTTGTATATCCCGTGTAATGTCCATACATAAAAGGTACCATAATGAGCGCTGAATTTAACACCTTTTTGAAGACAACTTCCTATCTCTTCAATTTCCCCAGATCTTCAACTTGAATTCGTCGCCCGTGAGATATATTTCCGGTTTTCTTCCCGAAAATCGCTCGGATTGGCGAAGGATCATCGGTAATCCGCCGTGCGGTGCGTTGATGCCGTATTCTCGCCGCGTAAATATCGCCGCGATCTGCGGATTGAGCCTCTGCGTAATGCCGTACCGGATCGCCCGCGAAGCCGGCGGGCTAAATCCATTTGTCCGCCGCGGGTTTATGAACTCGATCGCGTTGTCATAAATATTTATCCGCGTTCGTATATCTCTGAGTGCAAGGTCGCGGTGAATCAGAGCATTTATTATCGCCTCGGACACGGAGTAAAAATGATAATTGGAACGAGCCTGCACGACCGAGTCC
>JBBRUA010000351.1:0-3465 GCA_038248245.1 Pyrinomonadales bacterium
CGGTTTCACGCAAAGCTGCGAAGACCGCAAAGGAGGAATCAAGAACCTTTAGTATCGACTTTTCTGCTCCTCTTACTTTGCGTCCTTGGCGGCTTTGCGTGAGAGAAAACGGTTTCACGCAAAGCTGCGAAGACCGCAAAGGAGGAATCAAGAACCTTTAGTATCGACTTTTCTGCTCCTCTTACTTTGCGTCCTTGGCGGCTTTGCGTGAGAGAAAACGGTTTCCCGCAGAGCCGCGAAGACCGCAAAAGAAGAATTGCGTGATTTGGAAATGAGATGGGCTCAAGATAAGTCACGACAAAAAAAGGCCGCCCGAATTTCTAAAATTCTAGCGGCCTTTTTTTTGAATGTTTTTGATTAGTTTCGAGCGTTTGTGATCCGCGATCGGGCGAGCCGGACGTCGAGCGATACCGGCTGATAACCCATTGACATAGCTCCGCCGAACTGGCCCTGGACGAGCGAGACGAAACTGTTTTGAAACGCACGGAATCTCGGGACGCTGCCGCGTTGATTAAAGATCACGAAAAGCAATTTGCCGTTCCGCGTCGTGATCTCACCTGAAAGTGCACTGACCCCCGCATCCGTTCTGCCAAGGGTTCCGGTTTTACCAACGACGCTGCCCGGCGAAAAATCCGAGTCGAACCGTCCGGCGAGAGTGCCTTTGTCGACACCTGCGACCGGCATGATGTCGGTAAAGCTCATCTTGTAACGTTCAAGATCGCCGCGAAGCGTTCGGAGCAAACGCATCATCGCCTGCGGCGTGACGCGATTAAAACCGAGGCCGCTCGATGTTTGCAACGAAAATTCATTCGCCGGAATGCCCGCGTTTAGCTGAACGACGCGAGCGACCGCATACGGTCCGCCGATCGTGTCACCGAGGCGTTCCGCGACAAAATTATTCGAGTAGCACATCATCACTTTCACGATGTCGCGAAGCTGGGCCGACTCATGCGTGAACAAAAGCTGCAGATTGCTCGGGATCGGCTGGACATAATTTGAGCCGGCAAACGATACGCTCGGAACGCCGGCGACCTGATTAAACTTGCCCGAGTACGAAAGATAATTCAACCAAACGCGAGTCGCCGCGGCTGAGCGTTTAGACGCGTCAAGTGCCGAGTTGAGTGTCTGCGCCGACTTCATCGCGGAACCACCGTAGTTCATCGCGAAATTGTCGGTCACGATCAGATCGCCCGTCACTGTTCGAACACCGATCCGGTTCAATTCCAGTGCGATCGCGACAGCGTGTTCAAATCCAAATACCGGATCCTTTCCCGAAACATACAAGTTGCCGTTCAGCGTTCCCGTCGAGCGGTCGATCGCTCCGTCAGTATAGACGTTCGTCATAAAACGAAAGTCAGGGCCGAACGTTTTCAGAACGGCGTATGACGTCGCAACTTTCACGTTCGAAGCCGGATTAAAAAGCAAACCGGGATTTGATTCGAGAACCGTTTTCCCGTCCATCGACTCGATTATCACGCCCGAGTAGCCCGGAATGTTTACCGACGCGAGCATCGGGAACATAGTCCGGACCGAGCTCGTCGTCGCACCGACGGGTGACGATTCGCCTGTTTTTTTCACCAGCGGCGGCGATGTGCTTCGCGGATTGCTCGGAGGCGTCGGGGAAGCCTTATATACCTTGATGTCTTGCATCAGCGGCGCCTGCGGCTGGGCGAACCCGACCGAAAATGTCATTAAGACGGCGGCACATAACCCAATGGCTTTTGTTGAAAAGTTTTTTATCATTGATGATTTTTGTTCCGGCAGGTTGGTTCGAACGGCATTTGCCCTCGACCTGTTACAACTATAGCACATTTCGATCTCAATATTCCAGTCTTTCAATTTCACTCATCCTCGGCACTCGTCCCGTTGTCGAGGGGCGATCATTTTGATGGCGATTTTTGTCGGTAAGATGCAATATTTTGGTAAGCGAATGCTTATGGCTACGATCAGTTTTAATTATATCGAATAACGGTTGAAAAGCAAGAGATTTTTTTCCAACAGACGCGATCGCAAATCGAGGCCCAAATTCGGAGAGCGACCCATCAGGCTAAAACGACAAGCTGGGCGGGCATTATGACCGGCATAATGCCCGGCTTAATGGGCGGTATCCGGCAAAGTGTGATCGCCTGCTCATAAAAACATAATGGCGTGGATATAAATTTCTTTCGGACCGAAAAAAGAGCGAAAAAAACGTGGAATTTGAGCACAAAATTGCACGTTTTTGATCGATTTTGACGCTATTTCAAGCTTTTTTTAAGAGCTTCCATCCGATTGTCAACATAAGCCCAATGTTTTCAATTATTTAGCCGAATTTACATCAAATGGAAAGATTCCTCTTAATTCGACACGTCATTCCACTTTAACGTCGGCTTGCCTGCCTCGTTTCTGTGTTATCGCCGTTATCGTTATTTGATTTTGAGCTCAAAAGGCATCAATGCCATTGCATGTCCCTGTTGCATTTGATCGAACAAAGCGGCATAACGGAACGATCTGCGAATGTCAGCCGGCAGGGCCGAAAGGATAGCTTCCTGAGCTTGCTGTTCTTTGGTTTGGGCTGACGCGTCACCGCCGAAGATCGACTCGAGGAACGGCCTCGGCTCCGGAAATGCGATACGTCGAACGTCCTTGTCGGCCGGCAAACCGGCGATCTCTTTCGCGATGTCGATCGCCTTTTCCAGCCCGCCAAACTCGTCGATCAGGCCGTTCGCCTTGGCCTGCGTACCGGTCCAAACGCGACCCTGACCCAATGAATTCGCCTCTTCTATAGACTTGTTACGTCCTTTTGCGACCTTGGGAATGAAGTTGTCGTAGTACACTGCGTTCGCCTGCTCGACCATTTTTTCACGTTCCTCAGGCGTCCACCGCTCGGTCTCGCGAAAGATTCCGGCATTTTTGCCCCGCATCGTGTATTCATTGGAAACGCCGAGCCAGGTATACAGCCCTTTTAGCACCGGTTTGCCCATGAACATTCCGATCGAGCCTGTAACCGTCGATGGTTCAGCCACGATCTTGTTCGCATTGCATGCAATGTAATATCCGCCTGAAGCCGCTACGTCGCCCATTGAAACGACCACCGGTTTTTTCGCTTTCGCGTTTTCGATGGCGAACCACATCAGGTCGGACGCTAGTGCGCTGCCGCCCGGCGAATCGACCCGCAGTACGATCGCTTTGATCGATTTATCGTTCGCCGCCTCGTTCACCGCTTCGACGATCGTGTCCGATCCGACCATCTGGCCGTTGATCAGGCCGCTGCTCGATTTGCCCGTGTTTATTGCTCCGGAGGCATAAATGATAGCTACTCTTTCCCCATTATTGAGGCCGAGCGAGTCGGACGGTACCTCGCGATATTTGCCTGCGCTGATCGTGCGAAGCTTGTCGTCGGCCTTGTAGCCGAGCCGCGTTTTTAGCTCGGTATCGACCTGTTCGCGATAGAGTGTATCGTCAATAAAGCCCTGTGTTTTTGCC
>JBBRUA010000352.1:0-3452 GCA_038248245.1 Pyrinomonadales bacterium
CGCGATTTCGCGTTCTCTGCGTCGAGTTTTGAACGCACCAGTTCCTCTCGCAGACGGTTATTTTCGTCACGCAGATCCTTGACCTGATTCGTGAAATTCAAAACGTCTCGTTCCGCTAATTCGCGATTGCGAGTTTCTCGGGCGAGTTCACCTTGGATGTCGCTTATCTGATTTTGAGCGTCCTTTATCTTAGACTCGGTCTGCCGGGTTTCGGCGTCGGCACGCGTTTTTTCATTGCGTTTCTCTCGGGCTTCCTTACGAATCGCCGCAGTGTTCTCCGCTTTTACCGCCGAGCTAATAGCCTGACGAGCAGTGATATCGACTTGGTCTTCCTGCCGTCCCGCCCTCCAAGAAGCTTCAGCGTTCTGCAGGAACGTCTCGGCTTCCGTTAGTTCGCTAGTCGCATCTCGATCGGCACCTGCGTATCTGGCCAACGCAATGGCTTGTTTCGCCTGCAGAATTGTCGACGGAGTCTTCGAATAATCCAATTCAGCGATCTCCGGTGTGCGCCCGTCACGAAAATAGTCGCTCGAGTTACCAAAATATTGGACCGCTGCAGTAGTTGCAACAGTTCGTCCACTAGATGTGTACGGATTAAGATTCTCAAGCATTATCGCTTGACTCGGCCGGCGCACCAGAAAGTGCGGCTCGGCAGTGATTATAAGTGCAAATGTTTGTAATGGCGTCGTAACGCTTATCTTTGAATCAAACTCGAAAAACCCACGGCGTTTGATTTCACCGAGATTATCGATTTGCCCGTCGGGTGATATCGCCCAAAGCACGTAGGTCGCGTAACCGGCACCGAGCTCGAATGGTCGCGGCATCTTGGAGACTGAAACCTCAACCTCGGTTCCGTTTCGGCTTGTTCGCTTTAACCTTGCATCGCCCTTCATTCGCGGAAAACGCGTTGTTCCGCGAAACTGCAGGTTTACCGGCTCATCAAGCGGATAGGTAACGGCGGTCGTCCGTCTAGGAACATCGACCTGACCAAAAACCGCGACGGACGACACGATCGCGAGTAGAATCGATAAGATCAGCTTTCGGGCATGAGTTCTCTTCATATTTTTCTCCGGCTACGCAGACATTATAAAAAAGATGCCATAATTTACCTGAGAGTTGCAAACCTCGCGTTTGGACAGACGGACGGCAACTAAAGTATATTCAAGTCTTTACGCTCCGCGATGAAGGATTTTAAGCGACTATTAAACTACGTTCGGCCATATTGGCTGACCTTTGTCTTTGCCCTCGTCGCCATGTTCTTGGTCGCCGTTTTTGAGACTGCTACCGGGGCTTTACTCGTACCAATATTCAATCAATTTCTCCCGAATCCGACCAAATCCAAAACCATCTTTGACCTATCGGGAATGATCCCGGTTAACGATTGGTATCGTGCATGGGTGCTGATCTCCGTTCTGCTTCTATCCTTCACGATTTGCAAAGGAATTGCCGAGTATTTTTCGTCGTACCTGATGGCAAAGATCGGCCAGTCAGCGGTCCTGAAACTCCGTCAGGAACTATACGATCACCTTCTCCAACAATCATCTACCTTTTTTGAAAAGCACCGCACAAATTTCCTGGTCTCGCGGCTCGTGGTAAGTTGCTCGGCAATAGAACTTGCTGTTTCGTCTAACCTTCGCGATGTTTTGCGCGAATCGTTCATGCTTGTCTTCTTCTTTGGAGCTGCGTTCTATTTCAACTGGCGTCTGATGCTCGGAGCGTTGATCATTGCGCCGATCATCGGATTCATGACGACGGAATTCAGCCGTCGCTTGCGGAAATTGGCTGAGATCTCGGTAGAAGGAAATAAATCGCTTACCGACACGGCCCAGGAAGCGATCGCTAATCACGCGATCGTGAAGGCCTACACCGGCGAGGAACGCGAAAAAGGTCGTTTCTTCAAAGTTGCTCAGATCATTGCTAGAGCGAATCTTCGTTCTGGCCGTATCGCCGCCCTTTCGCCGCCAACTATCGAGATAGTCGGTATTATTGCCCTTGTCGTCATGTTCTATTTCGGCCTTCGCGAGATAAACGCGAATCGGATGGACGCGGCACAGTTCTTTACCTTTCTGTTCTTTCTATTCCGCAGTTACGACCCAATGCGTAAGATCTCGCGGCAGCATAATGAGATCACAAAGGCATTCGCGGCCGCTCGTGACGTTTGGGAGATCTTGGATATCAATGAGACGATTCCAGAGAAAAAAGATGCTGTCGTTCTCCCGCCGCTGAAAGATTCACTGGTGCTTCAGAACGTGTCCTTCCACTACAATAACAGCCGCAAAAGCATCTTGCACAACATTGATCTCGAAGTGAAACGCGGCACAATGGTCGCCCTCGTCGGCGAAAGTGGCGGCGGCAAATCGAGTTTAATAAAGCTGGTGCAGCGTCTATATGACCCGACCGATGGAGTCATTCTTTGGGATGGCATCGACCTTCGCGATGCCAAGATCCTGAGTCTCAAAAAGCAGATCGCTCTTGTTACTCAGGAAACGGTTCTGTTCAATGACACGGTCGGCTACAACATCTCATACGGCAATCCCGATGCGACTCAGGAACACATCGAAGAGGCCGCACGAGTCGCGTTCGCGGATGAATTTATCGAACAGATGCCGGAGCGTTACGAAACGATTGTCGGTGAACGCGGAACGATGCTTTCTGGCGGTCAGCGCCAACGGATCGCGATCGCCCGAGCCGTACTGGTCGATGCACCGGTCCTCATCCTCGACGAAGCGACCTCCGCCCTCGACACCGAAAGCGAACGCCTCGTCCAACAGGCACTCGCCAACCTCACTCAAAACAAAACGTCCATCGTCATCGCCCACCGCCTCTCCACCATCCGCCGTGCCGACCTCATCGTCGTCATGGAAAAAGGCAAAATAATCGAAACCGGCACCCACGACGAACTCCTCGAAAAAAGCGGCAAATACAAACGCCTCTACGAATTTCAATTCGAAGACGATTTATCTGAATCATAACCAGTATCGCAGTGCCTGACCCCGACCTCCCCATTCCAGTAATCGGACGAAGAGTTTTTCTTAGACCGCACGACCTTAGATCAAAGTGGTTTCGAAAACATTCTTCACAACACGCCCGCATAAAGAATTGCACTTTTGCAGGCCTGACCGCGATCCCCTATACCGAAGTTATTCCTTTTGCAACAATAACCTATGTAAAGTAGGTCGTGTTGGTGGTGAATCGGTTTGTCGATTTGCTGATGTCGCTTTCTTCGATCGGCGTGTAAAGCAGAGGATTTGCCTGACCGGTCGTGGCATTGTTCGCGGCCTTGCGGTACATATTGCCGAAGCGGTCGAAATCGAACGTTTGTTTGTACGTCAGAGCATTCGTGTCACCACGTTTCTCTTCCGACTCTTTCAAACGTCCGATCGCATCATACTCAAACTTCTGCGTCCACTGCTTGCTCGAACCGATGTAGCTTTCAACGACGCTCAACTGGC
>JBBRUA010000353.1:0-3446 GCA_038248245.1 Pyrinomonadales bacterium
AGAAGAAAATAATTGCTGCCGAGCCACCTGAAAATTACATCACTTCACAAAAGAAGGCTTTCCGCCGACATCAACGTGAATTGTCGTTCGGTGAGAAAATGTTAATTTCTTTTGCTCTCGCTGACCGAGATGCGACAATGCGCTCCGCCGTCCTTTTGCCGAAAACGAAAAAGGTCATTTCTAAAAAGTAGCCACTTGTCATCCTCACGCTTAGACCGAATCGTCGCCTGCAACTTTTTGCTCCAAAATGTATACTAAACATTCACGTGTTAATCATGTTTAAACGAAGAGATTTAAAGGCGGAGGGAGAGCATGGAAAAGTTTGTAGTCGGAATAATCGCGGTTTTGTGTCTGCACATCGGATTCGTGCTTTATGTCGGCGATGATCAGCCAGGCAATACGGCCCGGCTCGGTGCCCGCAACAACGTCTTTGACGAATCGCCCCTATTTATCTACCCGCCACGCACCGTTTCCAAAACTAAAGAAACGCAAGACACGATCATGATCGCCCGCGGCGGTGAGCCGGAAATGGAGTTTGATGGAACGGCTCAAACGGCGGCGGTTGATCTTCCCATGGACCTCGTGACGGAGCGCGTTCCTCGCGAACGTCGGGCTGACGCTAAAGAGCCACGGAATTTTGCGCGAAATACGAGAATTGTCAGATCTGTTCGCAAATCTCGTAATTCAGACGAACCGGTCTATCAAAACGCCTCATATACGGTTACCAGAGCGGAATTTCGTCCCGGCAAGACATTGGTCGCTCCCGCGGTATCGCCGGTATTCGTCGATGACCGATCGAGCCTTATGGCGAGCTCGAAAAAGAATAAACGCGGCGATCGCCGTTCGCTACTTTCAAAAATGTCCCCGATCGTCAAAAAGCCCTATGATTTGTTAAAGGCCGTCGGTTCCTGGATCCGATAGCTATTTCATACCCGTAATAACACTACTCGCCAACCCTTGTCGTCGAACACTCTTTCGACAAAACGAATCTTTTTTCAAATTTCGTCAATCTGAATGTTTGCCAACGAACAGAGCGATCTAATCTCCAATAGTAATCTCGATAAAGGCGAGTAACTCGGCGGATATCCCGACGAGATATTTGGCCGTTAATCGTAGATCAGTAGAAATTATATTGACGGAAGATTCAAATTAGGAGAACAAATGGCAAATTTAGATGAGATCAAGGAAGATATGACAGTCGTTGGCTCGGATGGCGGGCACGTCGGAACGGTTGATAAGGTCGAAGGCGATCAGATCAAGCTGACAAAACAAGACTCGCCGAACGGCCAACATAATTTTTTATCGGCAGACATGGTCGATTCGATCGACGGCGATAACGTCAAGATCTCGCAAACAGCCGAAGCCGCTCGAGCAGCTTTTGGCGGCGGTGCGTAATTATTTTATGTAGGCAAAGTTACTCTGGCTTTCAGAGGAAGGGCGGATGGATTTCGATCTGTCCGCCCTTATTATTTTATTCGCTAATTTTCCGGTAGATCTAATCTTCGGCGATCGTGATCGTCAGAAGGATTAATATTGCTTGTAATATTGATTCGGTAGTTTTGGGCTGATTTGTCGATATGCTGTGACCGGGAACGGAAAAAGACGGCAGAACCATAGATCCGCCGTCTTTTTAATTAGTTGATGGTGGCTGGAGAGGGACTTGAACACTCGACCTCGGGGTTATGAATCCCGCGCTCTAACCAGCTGAGCTACCCAGCCACGAACGTTCCATTATAGTTTTTGATGCGAAAAAATCAAGGCGAAAAATCTTCGCTCTGCATTTGAACGCCGATTCTGCCGTCAGGTCGACGTAAAAGAACACAGAAATATTCGTGTGAATAAGGTAAAATATAAACAACAGCAATGGCATTTCGGACGTCAAAACTGAGGTATTCACAATGAACGCGAAATTATCTAATAGATCCATCGGTGCTCTGCTTGCAGTTTTTACGTCGCTCTTTTTCACGCAGGTCGCCTATTCACAGGGTAAAAGGCCGGTGACCGCCGCCGCACAGTTTCGTGCCGTAACAATCGTTACACAACCGGCCGCCTCGATCTGGATCGATGGCGTCTTGTTCGGAAAGGCCGGCACCGACGGACGTTTGGAGATAAGATCCGTTTCATCCGGTACACATTCGGTCCGGGTCAGGGCCGATGGATTTAAAGAGAAGTCGCAAACATTGACCGCGGCCCAAAAAGGCGAGATCAAAATTGCCTTGGTCGCGACTACTGATAAGGCCGAACTTGCCTTTCAGGAAGCCGGACGCCTGACAATGTCCGATCGTGAAAAGGCGATCGCCGCATATGAGCAGGCGATCAAGCTGCGTCCGAACTATCCCGAGGCCTATCTCGCTCTCGCCCGAACACAATCCGACACCGGCGATCTTGAGGACGCACAGAGATCCATCAATTCAGCCCGAAAACTCCGTCCCGGTTATGCCGAGGCAACCGCTGTCGAAGGCCGCATCCTGAAAGAAAGCGGTGAGGAGCAAAAAGCGATCGCTGCATTCAAGCGTTCGATCACTGAGGGCAAAGGCTTTCAGCCCGAGGCATTGACCGGCCTCGGTTTGTTATACAAGGAACGCGGCGAGGGATCGGGCGGAGCCGGTCTTTTTGAAGAAGAACAGGCCCACTACGACGAATCTGCCAAATACCTGAAATCCGCTCTCAAACAACTCTCCGGATCTCCCGATGCTCTGGTCGTATACCAGCTATTGGGGCTCGTTTACGAACGCCAGCAAAAATTCGCCGACGCCATTTCCACTTACGAAGAATTTCTCCGCCTTTTCCCCGACACAATCGAGGCTTCAGCCGTCCGCTCATTCATCGTCCAACTCCGCAAACAGCTCGACGGACAGTAATGTGCGGATCCGAAGCCCGCACGTAATTAAAAGCGATTCGCGTTTAGTTCCTCACAAAACACTGCAAGCGAACGGCCGCACGTCGCCAATACTTTCTTGACGTAACCACTGACACAGATCAGGTCATTTAGACCGAATCTGTATTTTCTATCGGTCAAATTCTTTTCATTCTGCGAAATATTTTGTTGACTTCCGAAAGTTAAACATTGTAGTATTAGAAGTCAACGATGTTTAGCATCGTTTACCTTTAGCAACCTCTCAGTAAATTACCGAACACATCGCTTCTGCATGACGCCCGTCAACCGGAGTATCTGTTAGGCAACTTCAAATAAATGTCAGCAAAACTTGGGGAAATACTTGTCCGCGAAAATCTGATCACATCGCAGCAACTGCGTGAGGCTCTGGAATACCAGCGTTCGAGCGGAGGACGGCTGGGCTCTAATCTCGTTAAGCTCGGCATGGTGTCCGACGACGTGGTAACCGCAGTTTTGTCCCGTCAATACGGCGTACCGTCGATCAATCTCGAACTTTTTCACATCGAGACGAGCGTTATCAAACTGATCTCTCACGAGGTCGCCCTCAAAT
>JBBRUA010000354.1:0-3431 GCA_038248245.1 Pyrinomonadales bacterium
GGGCACGGATCTGATTGACAGCGACTGCCCCGAAAACTTGGTTATCGGTAACGTTGAAGGCGATCGTGTTATTGTTCTTCTCCTGAAACGCGTCCTCGAGCCGAGTCGTCGTTGTGCCGTTCGTTCGTCGATTGCTGCGATCCGCAAACTGTATTCCAAAGGTCAGATCATTGCCTTTGAACAGCCGATGATCGACCCTACCGGAAAATACGTGGTTCTGATTCGGCGTGGCGTATAGCAAACTGTAAGGCGAAATAAATCCCGAGGTTGCGGGGCAGTTGGACGCGATGGCGTTATCGCAAAATTGCTGGCTGCTGGTAGGCGTCGGCAATGTATATCTAGTATTAGGGATGACGGGAATGTAACTATCGATCAGCGTTGTGTCATCGAGCTTGTTGTATTCGTAGGTGCCGGCGAAAAAGGTACGATTTTTCCCATTGTAGATGTACGGCAACACAACCGGACCGCTGAGTGAGAAGCCCGGATTGATCTCGCGAAGATCAGGCCGCGGAATCGCTCGGCTGTTGTTGTACCAGCTATTCGCGTTTAATGCGTCGTCGCGAAAGAACATAAATGCACGCCCGCGAAATCTGTTTCCGCCGGACCTCGTTCGAATGTTCACGCGGCCGCCTGATGCTCGGCCATATTCTGACGAGAACTGATTGGCAATGACCTGAA
This sequence comes from Pyrinomonadales bacterium, assembly GCA_038248245.1. Classification (GTDB taxonomy): domain Bacteria; phylum Acidobacteriota; class Blastocatellia; order Pyrinomonadales; family Pyrinomonadaceae; genus OLB17. Next base: position 679 of record JBBRUA010000354.1, read on the forward strand.
CCTCGGCAACGGCCTCAAGCGAGGGCTGGAAGCGGTCGCGGGATGAGCGGTCATCGTTGTTGTCGAGACCGTCGATCGTGATGTTGTTCGAGTAAGCAGTGCCGCCGGAGATGGAAAAATTGCCCTGTTCGAGCGGAGCCGAACTTGGATTGGCATTTCGGTCTTCGGCCAGGCCGCTGGTCGATAACTGTTCTTCCGAAGTTCCGCCGAGAGTTAAAACCAGATCCAAGGCATTGCGAGTATTGTTTGGAATTTCTTCGATCTCGCGCTCGGTGATGGTGCTGCCGACGATTATCCGTGAGGTGTCGACGAGTGGGCCATCGTCATCGGTTACGGTGACATTTTGTTCGGCGCGAACATCGGCCGGGCTTAGCTTGAAATCGCGTTGGACGTTTTGCGCCGAGATCGTCGCAAAGTCGGGCGTTTCGAGGACGCCGAAACCGCTGGCGGCGACTTTTACTTTGTAACTACCAGGCTTTAGTTTTAGAAACTTATAGCGGCCGTCTTCGTCGGTGACGATCGTTCGGACCTCGCCGGTATTGACGGAAGTGGCGGTAACACTCGCTCCGACGACCGACAGACCGGCGGCGTCGGTGACCTGGCCGGTTATGGTCACATCGTCAAGATCCTGTCCGATCCCCACCGTCGCACAGGCGAAAACTAGCAAAAAGGACGCAACACACAAAAACACTCTTCTTCCAAACATCGGGTAACTCCTAGGTGAACTGACTTTGATTTCTGATTATCGTAGCCGAAATCAGGTCGTAAAGCAAAGCAGGAGTTTCCGAATTGGCGTGAGATCGGAGTGTTAAGATTTAGTTTAGAGTAAATGTTCGATTCGCTTCCTTATTCGTCGGTCGTAACGGTCTCGCTGACGCGCGTAACGCGGAAACGGGAGATGGGTATTAGTGCCTCGCTGGATGAGAAGGAACTGTCGTTTTGCGTGGAAAATTCGTTAGCGTGATTTTTGAGATACTCGAAGAATCGTTCGAATTCACGCTGCATTTCGGCCATTTTAGAACGCATGTTTAGGATGATCTCAACGCCGGCGAGATTGACGCCGAGTTCCCGCGTGAGGGAGAGGATCACCTCGAGTCGCTCGAGATCGGAGTCTTCGTAAAGGCGAGTATTCCCGACCGAACGCGACGGCAACAAAAGGCCTTCGCGCTCGTAAAGGCGCAAGGTCTGCGGGTGGATGTCATAAAGCTCAGCCACCGCACTGATCGTATATGTTCGGACTCTTTTCTTCATTTATCCTAAGTTTCGGAGTTGCAGAGTTACGAAGTTTCGGAGTTCAAAACTATCGATCTGATTCCCTCAGGTACTTTGCCAAACCCAATGTCATTCGTGAAATATCTGCTGCCGTCGAATAGAGTCGATCAAAGTCGTCCTTTTGAATATATTTAAGTCCAAGTGCCACATACAAATGCGATTGGACCTCGGCGGCAGAACCACGGGCGAAGTTTAGAAAATTAGCGAATTCGGCATTGCTCCGTCGCCCATGTCCCTCGGCGATATTCGCCATTATCGAAACAGCCGCCCGTCGGATTTGATCTTTTAAACCAAAGTCTTTCGAAAAATTGCCGTTATCCGTCTCTCGGTAAACCTCAAGTGTCAGCGTATAGGCGTTTTGCCAGGCAATAATTTCTTCAAAACTATTAAACTTCGCCATCGAATCTTAACTCCGCAACTCTGTAACTCCGTAACTCTGGAACTTCTCACTCGAGTCCGATTACTTTTCTTGGATTCTCCGGATTTAGGCGTTCGAATTCACGTAAGACTTCTTTTGTTTCCTCTGAGATCACTCGCGGCAACGCGATCTTTACTTCGACGAACTGGTCGCCGCGGAGTGTTGGGTTCCTGAGCGACGGAAAGCCGCGTTCTCGCAGACGAAACTTCTGGCCTGATTCGGTTCCGGACGGGATTTTGAGCTGAGCCTTGCCCTCGACCGTCGGCACATCGATCTTGGTACCGAGAGCCGCCTCCGACACGGTGATCGGAACGGTGATGTAAATGTTGTCGCCTTTGCGTTCCAGAAACTTATGCTTGCCGACGTTCGTCAAAATAAAGAGGTCGCCGGGTTCGGCCCCGAGCCGTCCGCCGTGGCCTTTTTTAGGTATACGCACACGCGAACCGGTATCGACGCCGGCGGGTATCTTTATCTTTACCTGCTCAGTTTTCGGCGTCACGCCTTTGCCTTGGCAAACGCTACAAGGTTCGCGGCGTCGGCCTGTGCCTTCGCAGTCGGGGCAGGTTTGAGAAAACTGGAGCCGCCCTCCGGTTCGCATCACCTGGCCCGAACCTTTGCATGTCGGACACGTGACAACCGGGCCGCCAGTGTCGCCCGCACCCTGACAACGCGAACACTGCTCGCTGCGATTAACGGTGATATTTGTCGTAAGTCCCGTGAACGATTCCTCGAAACTCAGCGCGAGCGGTATCTCGATATCACGGCCTTTCTTTGGAAGTGCTCGCGGAGGTTCGGGAGCAGCCTGTGTTCTCGCTCCGCCACCACCAGCACCACCGCCACTGAACAGGTCTGAAAAGATATCTCGAAAGCTAGATCCACCACCGCCGGCCGATGGTCCGGTGGAAAAGTCGAAACCCGAGTAATCAAATCCGGGTGACGCTCCGCCACCTGTCGAACCTGTCGAGAACGGCGAATTCACATCGAGATTGTCGGCGTAATAACCAAACCGATCGAAAACCTTTCGCTTTTTTTCGTCCGACAGAATGTCGTAGGCCTCCTGCAC
>JBBRUA010000355.1:0-3428 GCA_038248245.1 Pyrinomonadales bacterium
AAACATTTTATTCAGAAATACAACGAAGAGAACGGACGTGAGATAACCGAAAATCTGTCGCCGGAGGTTCTATCCTTACTCGAAAATTACAACTATCCCGGGAACGTCCGCGAACTCGAGAACATCATCGAACGTTCCGTCGTCATTGCTCAAACCGACGAAATTACGGTTGATTGTCTTCGCCCGGAGGTCCGCGATCCGCAGCTTGCGATTGATATGGTCAATGGGACCGCAGGTTCGTCAAGCGACCTCGATATCGCCCGCGGTGTGAATTTCTACGACGAGGTCAAAAAATACGAGATCGACCTCATCCGCCGTGCCCTCGAACAAACCGGCGGCCACCAATCCCGAGCCGCCCGCCTCCTCGGACTAAACGCCACCACGCTGAATTCCAAGATAAAAACCCACAACATCCCGACCCGCACATAGTCAATTTTCGCCCACTGTGGACGGTGACGCGTCCCACCAAAATTCAAAAATTTGAAGATTTATTCAACGTTCTATACCCCAAACGGGTGACGAACGTACCATGTAACGTGTTTGTAACAACTTACAAGCACTTCCTCCATGGCACAGTTTTTGACTAGGAAACCATTTTAGTCAGTCATCTTTTTTCCGACTCGGATAATTACTGACTGTATTGAACTTTAGGAGGAGTAATATGAATAAATTTTTGATCGCGTTTTTGCTGACTTTGTTTAGCACTATGGCGCTTTTTGCACAGACGCCGACAGGAAGCCTTAAAGGTACCGTGTCGGGGCCTGACGGTGTGTTGCCAGGAGCGACTGTCGTCGCTACTTTTAAAGGGACAGGTCGAGATCAAACTGCCGTGGCGGATGGCCGCGGTGATTTTAATTTTCAACAACTTGAACCGGGACTATATACGGTGAATGTGACCGCGACCGGATTTAAGACGTTCGTTGCAAACGATCTCAAGATCGACATCGGGCGTGAGTATTCTCTAACACCGGTACTTGAAATCGGCAGTTTTCAAGAGACCGTAACGGTTACCGCTGGTGCCGATGTAATCACCTCCACGAGTGCTCAGGTCTCTAACGTGGTGAGCCCGCAGCAAATATTGTCGCTTCCGCTTATCACTCGCAATCCGCTTAACTTGACGACCCTGCAGGCGGGAACGGCAAGCAATCCGTTTCAAAATACGTCGATAAACGGTATGCGGACCACTATGACAAATATCACCCGCGACGGTATCAGCATAAACGATGCTTTTATTCGTACGAACGCAACTGATTTTGCACCTGGCAGGCCATCTGTTGACGATACCGGTGAATTCACCATTACCACCACCAATCAAGAAGCCGATCTGGGTTCGGGTGGCGCACAGATTACACTAGTCACTCCGCGAGGCACAAAAGACTTTCACGGAGCCCTATTTGCGTATAATCGCAACTCTGAATTTGCGGCAAACAGCTTCTTCAACAATCGTACTGGGGTGGCAAGACCATTTCGTAATCGCAATCAATACGGAGGTAAAATAGGCGGTCCGATGCCTGTTCCCGGTTTCGGAGAGGGAACTCCTTTATTCTTTAAAAACAAGGGCTTTTTCTTCTTTGCATTTGAGGGAGTTAAGGATCCCCTTTCCGCACGCGCAACGAGGACAATTCTGACGCCCTCAGCAAGGGCCGGGGCTTTCCAGTTTAATCGAGCGACAGCGGGGGCAGCAACTTCGATCTGCCCTGGCACTACTGTTGGAAGTCTGTGCACGATCCCCAATATACTCACTTTTGCCCAGTCGCAGGGATTTCTTGGAATTCCTTCTACAACGGATCCTATTATACTGTCCCGAATTCTTTCCCGTATGCCGGCAACGGGCAACGCATCTGGTATTGGCGACTCACTGAATACGACGGGCTTTGCACTTAACCGCCGCCAAGATCAAGAGTTAAATACTTATACGACTCGCATCGATGTAGATGTCACCGACAAGGATAGTATTAACGGTGTTTTCAGCTACAACAACGAGTCGAATTTACGTCCGGATGTCGATCCGCAGGGGTTCGAGGTTACTCCCGACGTAGATCAAACTTCAACTAACAAGTCATTTACCCTCGGTTATCGTCGAATCATCTCTGACACTGTGGTGAACGAGGTGCGGTACGGAATCTTCACCAGCGAGGTGCCGTTCAATCGGCTAAGTCCTCGTCCGGGATTTTTTCTTGGAGCGGCTGGAACGACTAATGCCGGATTGCTTGCGGGCATAATCAGCAACCCGGATAATATATTTCTCGATCAGGGCAGAAATAATAAGGTGTTTACTTTTGCAGATAACCTAAACTGGATAGTCGGCAACCACGCCTTGAAGTTTGGTGGACAACATCAGAAATATAAAGTAAATTCCTTCAACGATGTATTTATCATCCCCAACTATGTCCTAGGCCCAATTGACGTTGCGGGTGCGAGCACAAGGCTTAATGCGACCACAAACTTCGGAGGCCTTATTAATGCAAACCAGCTTGCGACCGCAAATGGCTTGTTGTCTTTGCTTGCCGGAACGGTGAGCAGTGCTTCCAGAGGTTTTAACACAACGAGCCCAACGTCGGGTTTTCAAGAGGCAAGAAACCTGTCACCATTTCGAAACACTAACAACGCTCTGTACGCGGCAGATAGATGGTCAGTCACACGTAATCTGACCGTTACCCTTGGTTTGCGCTACGAACTATTTCCGGCCTTGAAACTAGCAAACGGCCTTTCGGTGGAGCCGGTAATCTCGGACCCCGACAACCCTGCGGCCTCGCTGCTTGCAGGAAACGGATCATTTAATGTTCTAGGCACAAACGCCGGAAAGGAATTTCAATACTATAAGACCGATTACAATAACTTCGCTCCTTCGGTTGGAGTCGCCTATTCCCCGTCGTTCAAATCGGGAATCGGAAAAATGCTCTTCGGCTCATCAGGACGAAGCGTGATCCGGGGCGGTTATGCTCACATTTACGGAAACGATTCGATCATCACATCCCTAAACGGAACGCTTAGCGCCAACTTAGGTCTTGGACGGGCTGTTAACAGCGCGATTGGCCCAGCTGGCACCACCTTGTTGAATGATCGAATTAGCGGGAATCTGACACCTGTCGGAGCTCCGGCGTTTACTCCGCTTCCGCGTGCTTTTCTGCAAAATAACACGGCTGGTCAAGGGTTTTTCGGTACTGCCAATGCGGTTGATCCGAAACTGCAAATTCCGCTTACCGAGCAGTACAGTTTTGGCTTTCAAAGAGAATTCTTCGGCAACACGGCTTTTGAAATTCGCTATGTCGGTGGGCGAAGCAAGAACTTAGCTAGAGGCGTCGATCTCAATGAGATAGATATCAGGGGCAATGGATTCCTTGGTGATTTTCAAAGAGCTCAGGGAAATCTTGCAATTAACAATAATGAGCGTAATACCAGGATTGCCACCTGCGTTGCGGGTGGCC
>JBBRUA010000356.1:0-3428 GCA_038248245.1 Pyrinomonadales bacterium
CGATAGCCGTTGCAACAAACCAGCCGCCCATCATCAGGCCGCGAATGCTGATCGGGGCGACCTTTGAGACGAGTGAAAGCCCCATCGGCGAGAGCATAAGCTCGCCTAGCGTCACGATGAAATAGGCAAAGACGAGCCAGAAAGGCGAAACGCGGAACAAGTGAGATCCTTGTAAGAGTGCTTCCTTATGGCTGTCTCCCTGTCCGGGAGCGATCTTATTGACCTCGTATATAAGACGTTTAGGGCCGCTCTTGTATGCATCGACCTCAGCGGCGGTCAGTGCCGGTTTGCTTTTCTCGGCTCTTTCCTTGTTTAGCTCGGCAATGCCGTTGTCTGATATCGAGGCGAATTTGACGCCGTTGACCACATTCTTTTTGTCCTCGTCTTTAGCATCCATCAACTTATCAACTAAGTCTTTTGGAACGCCTTGAGTAACGAGGTTTGTCGCGACGCGTTCGTTAATCCGGAACTCGCCCGATGCCAACTGCTCTTGCGTTTTCACAGCCTTTTCGCCCATGCTCGCGCCAAACCATAGGACGAGAAACGATAGGCCGGTAAGCGTCATGCCGAAGGCCATCTTAGTAGGTGTCGAAGGTTCCTTACCGCGGCGGTCTAGAAAGCCCCAGAACCAAACTAGCGGGAAGGTCAGCACGATGATCCAGAATGCGTTGATCGAATTTGAGATCGTTCCGGTCACGTTCCAATCGGTATTGTCGTCGGCGAAATACGTTAGCGTCGAACCGTTTTGATGGAAGACCATCCAGAAGACGATGACGATAATGAATATGACGATGAGCGCCATAACACGCCTCGAGTTCGGGATCGTGTCCATCAGACGGCTTCGCGATGCATCGCCCGATGAACCCTTGTGATCGTCTGTTCCTTGATCACTCACGCCATGCGGCGGAGCGTCGGTTGCCGTCGCCGCCGTATCGGCCGCCTGATCCGCGTCCACACCGAACTTCTTATCGGCATGAGCCACGAGACTCTTGAAATACCAGAGGATACCGACCGAGATGAGCATTCCGAAAGCGGCAACGGCAAACGCCGCATGAACGCCGAAGCTCTGCTTTACGATCTCCATCACGATCGGAGCAAGGAAAGCTCCGACATTGATCCCGAGATAAAAGATGTTGTAGGCGCGATCCTTAAGGTGGCTGCCCTCGGGGTATAGGTTACCGACCATCGTCGATACATTCGGCTTGAAGAATCCGTTGCCGATGACAAGACAGGCCAGAGCCAAATAGACGGCCCACATCGTCGGGATCGACAGCAGGCCGTGACCGACCATAAAGAAGAACCCGCCAATCATCACAGCCTTGCGGTAGCCGAGAAACCTGTCGGCTAGGAATCCGCCGACCAGCGGGCTGAGGTAGACGAACATCAGGTAGTTCGCGTAGAGGCCGGTCGCTTCGGCTGCGGTCCAGCCAAACCCGTTAACCGGATCGCGAAGATACAATACGAAAAGCGACAGCATCGAATAAAAGCTGAAGCGTTCCCACATCTCGGTCCCAAAGAGGACATAAAGCCCTTTTGGGTGCTTGCCCGAGTCGTTAACATAACTGCCGTTGTCTATTGTTCCTGCATTTGCGCTCATCAATATTCCCCTTTGACTGTTTGAAATTTGAAATTTGTTAGGCAAAATATAGTAGATAAGCCATTTAACGAAAAGGAGAAGTATGCGTAAACAAGCTTTCTGTCTGATTTTTGTCTTGGCGGTTATGATGTCGGCGGCGACGTTTGTGGTTGCTCAGGCGTCGCGGAAGAGCGTTTCGGCGGCTGAGGTCAACGGAACGTATAAGATGAATTTCCTCGGAAAATTCAAAAAGTTTTCAAATGAGGTAAAGATACTCGCGCTAGGCGGCGGCAAGATCCGGTTCGCGATGGATCTTCTTTATCCGTATTCGATGAAAAACGGAGAGCCGACGGTGAACATGGGCGGGTTCGATGACGAAGCCACGATCGTCGGAGACATCGCCAATTACGAATCGGAGGACGGCAATTGTAAGTTCGTTTTCAAATTCGTCAGGCCCGGCACGCTGAAGATAACCGAGGATCAGACGGAAGCCGGCTGCGGCTTTGGCCATAACGTAACGGCCTACGGCACTTACCGCAAGGTGAGCGGAAAAAAGCCGACGTTTGACCAGGAGCAGTAAGGACTTTATATGTTATTTGCGATATTAGCGGTGATCTTGGGATACAGAAAGGCGCGTGACTCGGGCCGGAATGCATTTCTATGGGCGGCGATCTGCGGCGTTACGTTTATCGGCGTTCAACTGCTCGTCGCTTTTGGCATTGGACTAATTATAGGATTTGCAGGGTGGAGCGAGAGTCTTTACGAGGATTACGCATGGGTAATTACTATTCTCTCGATCGTCTTCAGCATCGGCAGCATTCTGTTGATCTTCAAGTACCTAGACCGGATCCCGGATGAGCCAGTGATGATCGCACCGCCGCCTCCGCCCGTTTTCGACTCGACGGATCAGAACCAGTAATGGAAATTTTCGCAAAGCTCGGCCGCGAGATCGAGGATCTTTGGCGTGCGGTGGACTACGACGAAACGGCTTTGCCGGGGATCGCGTCGGAGGCCTTGCGGCGCTTTGATATTCCGTCGAAGGCGAGCGTTTGGGAGGTAGTCGAGTGGGCACTCGCCGAATATGAATTGCCGCGGCAGCGTGATCTGAAAGCGAACTTCGCCGATCCGCCGGTGACGATATATTCGGGTCTGCGGTTTCATGTGGATGTTTATTTTTGGTTCGAGGCGACGACATCGATACATCAGCACGGGTTTTGCGGTGCGTTTCAGGTGATGCACGGGTCGAGTATTCATAGCTGGTACGAGTTTCGGAGGACGCGTTCGATCAACAAATTTGCCGAGGTCGGTGAAATGTCGCTCAAGGTCTGCGAGATCTTGAATGTCAGCGATGTGCAGGAGGTCACGGGTGGTAGAGATTATATTCATTCCCTGTTTCATCTTGATTCACCGTCAGCGACGATCGTCATTCGCACCGACCGCAGCCCATTGCACCTGCCACAGTACAACTATCTCAAGCCTAATCTCGCGATCGATCCATTCTTTGAACAGGATACGGTCGTCAAGAAAATGCAGCTCGCGATGGCACTGATCCGGGCGAAACACCCGGAGGCGGACGCGATGATCGCGAAATGGATGGACGCGTGCGATTTTCAGACAACGTTTGAGATATTGTCGAGTCTGCGTCACATTTTGCGTGCGAGTCAGGTCGATCAATTATTCAAGTTAACTGACTCGGAAGACCGGTTTCAACAATTCGTCGAGCTTGCCGAGAAACGCCACGGGGCGGACGTGTTTCGCGGTGTTTTCGCTCATCAAGATAAACAGGTCGCGATCGTGCGCCAACGACAGGTTATTGACGATCCTGAGCACCGTTTCTTTTTGGCCCTGCTGC
>JBBRUA010000357.1:0-3420 GCA_038248245.1 Pyrinomonadales bacterium
GGTTCGTGCCGCCGGGGCACGTATTCGCTTGATCTCGGACGGCGACCTTTCCGCCGGCATCTCGGCGGCCGTCGCTGGGACTAACATCCACGCATTGATGGGCATCGGCGGAGCGCCGGAAGGGGTCATAACCGCTGCCGCCATGAAATGTCTGAACGGCGAGATTCTGGCAAAGCTCGTTTGGGACCCATCGCGTCTCGGCGTCGACAAATCTAAGGTTCCTGAGGCATCGGTCGTTATGAAACGCCTCAATGAGATGGGCATTACGGATCCGAACAAGATCTACGACACGAACGATCTGGCACCGGGGAAAAAGATCATTTTTGCGGCGACCGGTGTCACGGACGGATCGTTGCTTCGCGGCGTCAGATTCTTTGGTTCGGGAAAACGAACGCACTCGGTGGTGATGACCACCGATTCGAAAAACATCCGTTTCGTCGACACCGTTCACGTCGAAGGCGGCCCGGATGCCGTAATTCGCTTTTAGTCAGAACCGCCTGCGTAAGCGTGCGGTTAGGCTTTTAGTTAGTAACTTGATTTGAGGGCAATGCGCACGCCACCCGCTCAGGCAGGTGGTTCTGACCTATGACAGACTCTAAACAATACGTTCTTGATCTTAGCGAGGTTGGTGCCGGTGATGTCGCCATCGTCGGCGGTAAATGTGCGAGTTTGGGCGAACTGTTTCGCGAACTAACGACGCAGGGAGTTCGCGCCGTTGATGGATTTTCAACGACGAGTCAGGCGTATGAGGTACTGCTCGAAACCGACAATTTACGCAACCGGTTAAAGGCATTGCTCAAGGGACTCGACGTCAATGATCTCGACGAACTCGCACGCGTCGGCGGTGAAGCACGCCGTCTGATGCTCGAGACGCCATTTCCGCCCGCAGTCGAAGCGGCGATAACCAAAGCATATCTTGAGCTGGGCACGCGGATCGGGAAGACGAATTTCGAGGTCGCAGTCCGTTCATCGGCCACGGCCGAGGACCTGCCCGACGCATCGTTCGCCGGTCAGCAGGACACTATTCTAAACGTTCGCGGCGAGCAACGGATCATCGAGGCGTGCCACGAATGTTATGCAAGTTTGTGGACAGATCGTGCTATCTCGTATCGGACGGCAAAGGGGTTTGATCATTTCGATGTCGCACTCTCGATTGGAATTCAGCCGATGGTTCGTAGCGATATTGCTTGTTCTGGCGTGATGTTTACGCTCGATACTGAGAGCGGTTTTCGCGATGTCGTCGTCATAAACGGAGCGTGGGGACTTGGCGAAGCAGTCGTTCAGGGAATGGCGACGCCGGACGAATGGATCATCTTTAAGCCGACCCTAAAACAAGGTTTCAGACCGATCGTGACGCGAAAGCTTGGCGTCAAAGAGGTCAAAATGGTCTTCGCCGATGATGGCACCGGGACGCAGGTTCGCGATGTCGTTGAGACGCAGCGAAACCGATTCTGCCTCGCCGGCTTTGAGGTTTTGCAGCTTGCGACATGGGCATGTGCGATCGAAGATCACTATTCCAAACTCGCTGGCAAACCGCAGCCGATGGATATCGAATGGGCGAAGGACGGCATAACGGGCGAGCTTTTTATCTTGCAGGCACGGCCCGAAACGATCCACGCTCAGAACACGACGAACTATATCGAGAAATACAAACTAGTTGGCACGCACGGTGCACCGCTGGCGACCGGCGTGGCAGTGGGCGAAAAGATTGGTCACGGCAAGGCACATGTGATGCTCGATTCGGCCAAACTCAATACGTTTCAAAAAGGCGAGATCCTCGTCACTTCGATGACCGATCCGGCGTGGGAACCGATAATGAAACGAGCGTCGGCCATCGTTACGGATCGCGGCGGACGCACTTGTCACAGCGCGATCATCAGCCGCGAACTCGGTATTCCGTGTATTGTCGGCAGCGGTGATGCGACCGAAAAAGTCAAGAACGGCACCGATATCACGGTTTCCTGCGCCGAGGGTGAACGGGGTAATATTTACTACGGCAAGATCGATTTTAAGGTTGAAAAACAAAAGATCACAGACAAGGTTCGCCCGCAAACGCAAGTGATGATGAACGTCGGCGACCCTGATCACGCCTTTGCCGTTTCGCGTTTGCCGAATGACGGGGTCGGCCTCGCGCGGCTCGAATTTATAATCAACAATCACATCGGTATCCATCCGATGGCGCTCGTAAATTATCCGAATCTCAAAAAACAGGCGGATATCGATACGATCGCGAGCCGCATTTTCGAGGAAGATCCAAAAGAGTTTTTTGTCCGTTCGCTTGCCGAAGGCATCGGCCGCATCGCCGCCGCGTTTTATCCAAAACCGGTGATCGTGCGCATGTCAGATTTCAAATCGAACGAATACGCAATGCTCATCGGCGGTAAAGAATTTGAGCCGGTCGAGGAAAATCCGATGATCGGTTTTCGCGGTGCTTCGCGATATTACGATGACCGCTACAAGGCGGGTTTCCGCCTCGAATGCCAGGCGGTGCAGCGTGCCCGCGAGGATATGGGTCTGACCAATATTAAGCCTATGATCCCATTTTGCCGCACCGTCGAAGAAAGCAAAAAGGTCATCGCACTTATGGCCGAACACGGCCTGAAACAAGGCGAGAACGACCTCGAGATCTACGCGATGTGCGAATTGCCGGCCAATGTCGTGTTTGCCGACGAATTTCTCGAAGTTTTCGACGGCTACTCGATCGGCTCGAACGACCTGACGCAACTCGCTCTAGGACTGGACCGCGACAGCGAGATGGTCGCCCATCTATTCGACGAACGAAATGGTGCGGTCGAAAAAATGATCGCGATGGCCATCGACGCCGCCAAACGTGCCGGTAAAAAGATCGGCATCTGCGGCCAGGCACCGTCCGACTATCCCGAATTTGCCGAGTTCTTAGTTAAACGGGGCATCAACTCGATCTCGCTGAATCCGGACACCGTTATCCAGACGACGCAGCATATTCTAGAAACCGAAAAAGCTCTGTCGAAAACAGCGAATAGCTGAAAGCTATCAGCTATATTTTACCGTGACCGAACCTGCCGAGAATTACGTTCCGCAAAATGTGGCTCTGACGATGCGGAGGCAGGCGGTTCGTGTCTGGTTGATCGGGCTTGCGGTCGTTGCAGTTTGGGCGTTGGTGATCATTGCGGTACCGCTGCTGAAGGCTTACGGTTTCAATGCTATTTCCACGCCTTTTTACCAATTTTTTAGCTATATCTGCCATCAGATATCGGAGCGATCGTTTCACGTTCACGGCGAGCCGTTTGGAGTTTGTTCGCGGTGTTTTGGGGTTTATTTTGGGCTTTTCGCAGGATTTGCTGTCTATCCGTTATGGAGGCGAATCGACGAGATCGAGCCGCTACCGAGGTTTTGGCTGTTTCTGTCGATGATCCCGATCGGCATCGATTGGTCACTGAC
>JBBRUA010000358.1:0-3419 GCA_038248245.1 Pyrinomonadales bacterium
ATCGGGGCGAGCGAGACGGTGTTGCTACCTGAGGCGAGCAGGAGATCGTCGATCAGTGCCGAGCACGACTGGCGAACCTTCCCGTCGATGACCATCGTACACGTGCCGCACACTTGCTCGAGACAGCTCATGTCCCAAACGGGCGGCGTCGTTTGTTTGCCCTCGATGGTGACCGGGTTTTTACGGATCTCCATCAATGCCGAGATGACATTCAGGTTGCGGCGATACTGCAGCTCAAACGTTTCCCAGCTTGCCTGTGCTCCTTCCTTCGCCCGTCGCTGAACTTTGATCTTAATGGTCGCCGGCGGCGTCTCAAGGCGTTTCTTTTCAATGTGTGCGTTTGTGGTCATAACATCACTCAAAATAATTTGTCGCTCGGGCGACAGCTAACGGGACGTATCCGCTGGTTCTAGGCCGCCTTTTTCTTCGACGAATAATCTCGCTTTCGCGGTTCGACCAGCGAAACGTCGATCGCCTGGTAGCTGAATACGGGTGATTCCTCAGAGAACTCCGCGATGGTTGTTTTCATAAAGTTCTCATCGTCGCGTTCGGGGAATTCGGGTTTATAGTGTGCTCCTCGCGACTCGTCGCGGTTTAATGCGCCGAGTGTGATGACGCGGGCGAGATTGAGCATATTGTGGAGCTGACGGGCGTGCGGCACGGCCTGGGTCGCCCACAGGTTAGAGTCGTTGATCGAGATATTTTTGAATCGATCCTGCAGTTCGACAAGCTTTTCATCGGTCGCCTTGAGGCGGTCGTTGTAGCGGACGACGGTGACGTTGTCGGTCATGACCTTGCCCATCTCTTCGTGCAGTTTGTACTGGTTCTCGCCGCCGGTGCTCGCGACGATGCCGTCGTTGATCGCCTGCTGTCGCTTGACCTCGGCGTCGTAGATGCCGTTCGTCTCGGTCTCGCCGCGTTCGACGTTCTTGGCGTATTCTATCGCCGCGGGAGCCGCGACGAAGCCGGCGTAAACGCATGATAGCAAGGAGTTTGCACCGAGCCTATTCGCTCCGTGGATCGAGTAGTCGCATTCGCCTGCGGCGTACAATCCCGGGACGTTCGTACGCTGTTCGAAATCAACCCACAGGCCGCCCATCGAATAGTGAACGCCGGGGAAAATGCGCATCGGGACGTATCGCGGATCGTCGCCGACGAACATTTCGTAGATCTCGAGGATCGCGCCGAGTTTGCGGGTCAGCGTTTCGGCCGGAATGTGCGTGAGGTCGAGATAGACCTGATTCTCGCCGCCGACGCCGTGGCCTTCGAGACAGACCTGGAATATCTCGCGGGTCGCGATGTCGCGGGGAACGAGATTGCCATATGCCGGATATTTTTCTTCGAGGAAATACCAGCGTTCGCCATCGGGAATGTCCTTTGGCTTGCGAGCGTCCACAGGATCACGGGGCACCCAGACGCGGCCGCCTTCGCCGCGGGCTGATTCGCTCATTAGGCGAAGCTTGTCTTCGCCCGGTATCGAGGTCGGATGGACCTGGATAAATTCGCCGTTGGCGTACTGAGCGCCTTGCTCGTAACACGCACCGACGGCACTGCCCGTGCAGGTTTGTGAGTTTGTCGATTTGCCGAAAACCATTCCGGGACCGCCGGTCGCCATGATGACGGCATCGGCCGCAAAGGATTTAAGCTCGAGCGTCTGCAGATTCATCGCGACGAGGCCGCGGCAGACCTGATGGTCGTCCATAATGAGCGAAAGCATCTCCCAGCCTTCCCATTTGGTGACCATTTTTTCCGTTTCCCAACGCCGAACCTGTTCGTCGAGGGCATAGAGCAACTGCTGGCCGGTCGAGGCACCGGAGAAAGCGGTGCGGTGATGAAGCGTTCCGCCAAAACGGCGAAAATCCATCAAACCTTCTTTCGTTCGCGAGAACGGCACGCCCATGCGGTCGAATAGATTAATGATCTCGGGCGCCATGTCGGTCATCCGCTTTACCGGCGGTTGATTCGCCAGAAAGTCGCCGCCGTAGACGGTGTCGTCGAGATGCTTGGTCGGCGAATCGCCTTCGCCTTTGGTATTCATCGCCCCGTTGATGCCGCCCTGCGCACAGACCGAGTGCGAACGTTTGACCGGAACGACGGAAATGATATCTACCTCGTGGCCCGCCTCAGCGATCTTCATCGCTGCCGCAAGACCGGCCAGGCCGCCGCCGACAATCGCAATTTTTAATGAACTTGATGCCATAAAATTAAAATTTCGTCGGCGCACCAGCCGCCGGTTTTTGAACCGTCTCGCATAGTGCCTGAGGCAGAAGTCCGCACGGGCGAACGAATGCGAAAGCCATGTTTATGCCGAGAAGCGATAAGAGTAGAGCGAGGCTGAGACAGCCGTAAAGCACGATCCGCTGAGCCTTTTCGCCGATGACGATGCCCCAGTCGACCGCGAATAGAAAGAATCCGTACGCCAGATGCCACGCCGTCGCGGTCACGCCAAGTATGTAGATGGCGAGAACCCAACCGATCCGGAATTCGTTGGCAACGATCGTGTACGCCTGATCGGCATTACCGGCGATCGGTGTCAGATTTAGTCCCGGAATGAGGCCGAATCTGAAATTAAGAATGTGGAACAGCAAAAAGACGAACAGAAAAATGCCGGTCGCACGCTGAAACATGTAGAACCAGTTGCGTCCGTAACCATAAGTCAGCACATTCGATTTGCCCTCGGACGAGATGATAATGCCGTAAACCGAGTGAAAGATAAGCGGCAGGAATATCCCGAACGTCTCAATGAAGATGAGGTAAGGAAAATCGTGAATCTTTTGAACGTGTTCGTTATAGACCGCCGGGCCGTTGAGAGCGGCCGAGTTTGTCCATAGATGAACGAAATAAAACATTCCCAGCGGCACGATACCCGTGATCTGGTGCAGTTTGCGTAATAGAAAAGTGTTGCTGAACTTTATAGACATTTATTCAGTCGATCCGTCGCATGTTATTTAGAGTCCGTAATCCCAAATTTTAGATGCAAATTACCAAATCAGCAATAACACGACGACACTTTCTAATCATACTCGCATTTAATTATTAGGGAAAATGAATTCGTTTGCGGCAGTTGTGCAGAACGGCTAATATATATGTTGGTAGAGAGTTTGTGTTTTTTGGGTGTTTTATAAGTGTTGTAAAAGGACGACTGACGAATATGCACATCGAAACGCTAAAGGTATTTTGTGATCTGGTCGATCTCGAGAGTTTTTCTCTTGCCGCCGAAAGAAACTTCATAACCCAGTCCGCGGTTAGTCAGCAGGTACGGACGCTGGAGGAGAAGTTTCAGCGGCGGCTTCTGGAACGTGTTCGGGGGCGTCGAGATGTCAAACTCACTCCTGCCGGAGAGGTCTTCTACCGCGAGTGCCGTTGCGTATTGGCGGCTTATGATCAGCTTCAGGAAAACTTGCGCGGCGTTGTCGGGA
>JBBRUA010000359.1:0-3419 GCA_038248245.1 Pyrinomonadales bacterium
TCGGACGATCTCGACCTGAACGATTGGTTGACGAAGTTCATCTTTCCGGCGGAAGCGAAAAATGTTACGGAGCAGTTCGTGCGGGCCGGAACGCGGCTGGCGCTGGCGGAAATGGTACGCGGCGGGACGACGACGTTCTGCGATATGTACTATTTCGAAGACGCCGTTGCCGACGAAACAAAAAAGGCCGGAGTTCGAGGCGTACTTGGCGAGACGATCATCAAATTTCCGGTCTCCGATAATAAAACGCCTGAGGCCGCACTTGCCTACACCGAGAATTTTATTAAAAAGTGGAAAAATGATCCGCTCATCGTTCCCGCCGCCGCACCGCACGCGCCGTACACTTTGGAGACGGCAACACTCAAAGCTATAAAAGCTCAGTCCGACCGGCTGAATTCAGCGGTCATTATTCACGTCGCGGAAACCAAAAAGGAAC
Organism: Pyrinomonadales bacterium; assembly: GCA_038248245.1. Classification (GTDB taxonomy): domain Bacteria; phylum Acidobacteriota; class Blastocatellia; order Pyrinomonadales; family Pyrinomonadaceae; genus OLB17. The sequence goes on from JBBRUA010000359.1 coordinate 437, forward strand.
GCGACGACATTCTTGCCCAGTACGGCAAAACTCCCGCGGCTTACCTCGACAGCATCGGTTTTCTCTCGAACCGCGTGATCGCCGCGCACAGTATTTGGCTGACACAGGACGAGATCGAGATGTATAAAGCCCGAGGCGTCGGCGTGGCTCACAATCCGCAGTCGAATATGAAACTCGCGTCCGGCGTTGCTCCGGTTCCGGCGATGCTGGCGGCAGGCGTCGCGGTCGGCATCGGCACTGACGGTGCCGCGTCGAACAACGATCTCGATATGTGGGACGAAATGGACACCGCCGCCAAGCTTCACAAACTCACGTCAAACGACCCGAAAACGTTGCCCGCCGAGCAGGTGTTCGAGATGGCGACGATCGGCGGGGCGAGGGCTTTGCATTTGGATGCGATCACCGGTTCGCTCGAGGTCGGCAAACGCGCTGACATCGCGATCGTCGATCTCGACAGCCTAAATCAGGTGCCGTATTACAACATTTATTCGTCTCTCGTTTACTCGACGAAGGCGGCCGATGTCCGCACGGTGATCATCAACGGCCGCGTCGTCATGCTCGACCGGCGGTTGCTCACGCTAAATGAAAGTGTTATAAAGAAAGACGCAAACGCATACCGCAATAAAATCATCCTAAGCTTGAAACAATGATTTGGCGGGCCCACACACAGGCTCGAAAGCGCAGATTATTTTAATGCAGTTTAAAAATGGAACGGGTCGTACAAGTGAGTTTTCGAGGGTTAGTTCGCTTGACCTTTACGGAAGATTTAAGTCAGTCATGGAGGACTAAATGCCGTTAAATGTCAGAAGGTTCAGTACCTTAGCTTTATTGGTCGTTATTGGTTTTGTAGTTTTCGCGGACGCGCAGACGCTGCCGCCGCCGATCGTGCCGCAGGTTGCGGCGCCGACATCGGGCGATATAATGCGTGATCGCATTTCGAAGGCAAAGGCCTTCATCGTCGTGAGAAATTACAACGCCGCCATCTTCGAACTCGAGAACATCCGCAAGGAAACGGCCGATGCATCGGTGCAGGGCGTCGTCAACGTTCTGCTGATGAACAGCTACCTCGAGCAGGGCGATTACAAACGCGCTCAGGATTTCCTCAACGAATACTTCGCTGCTCAAAAAACAACTAAAGCCAACGCATCGGCGTTCTACACGGCCATCGCCGGACAGGTCGTCAAGGATGCGAAGAATCGGTCAGAACGCTATCGTGCACTCGGTTTGAGCGTGACGGATAAGACTCTGCCGCTCGAGGCTTTGAATGATCTTGAGAAGATGCGCGAGACGCTCGAGATCGTCATCACGCAGTCGAAAGAGATCGGCAAAACCCCCGCGAAATCGTCCGGTGCGATCGCCTTGCTTGAAGAGGCGAGCAGTTCGCGCAGCATCATCGCCCGCGATGATTACGACGCCCGCCGTTGGAAGGATGAGGTTGCCGATAGCCGCGAGCAGATGTCGAGTTCGCGTACCGTCGTGACCAGTGCCGTCACCGAGATGCCGAACGGAGATCTCGTCGCCGCCAACACGAATCCAATGCCGCAACCGTCGCCGGTCGTTATGCAGCCGGTCGTCGAAACAAAACCGACCGTGACCCGCGAACGCGAGGTCAAACCGGTCGTGATCTCATCCGCACCGCCCACTGCAACCGTAAAACCGAAGGAAGAGCCAAAGCCTGAGGCGACGGTCACGACACCACTCGCCGCAAACGACGGTTCGCCGCTCGACGTCGGCTCGCTCGTGCCATACGCGACAAAACAGGCTCCGCCGGTCTATCCGCCGGCCGCCAAATCCACCCGCACGACGGGCGTCGTCAAGGTCGAATTCACCGTCAACGAACAGGGCGAGGTCGATAAGGTACAGAAAACAAGCGGCCCATCAATGCTCCAGGGAGCCGCCCGCGACGCGATCAAAAAATGGCGCTTCAAACCCTTCACCCGCGACGGCCAACCGGTCAAGGCGAACGGCTTCGTCAGCTTTAACTTCGCGTTATAAAATAGAGTTCACGTCCCAAATTACAAATGCGCGTCCGGAATCGCGATTGCGCGGTCTGGAATTGCAAATGTGCGTCCGGAATTGCGATTGCGCGATCTGGAATTCCAAAATCACGTCCGGAATTGCGACTGCGCGATCTGGAATTCCAAAATCACGTCCGGAATTGCGACTGCGCGGTCTGGAATTGCAAAATCACGTCCGGAATTGCGATTGCGCGGTCTGGAATTGCAAAATCACGTCCGGAATTGCGATTGCGCGGTCTGGAACTGCAAAATCACGTCCGGAATTGCGATTGCACAGTCTGGAATTGCAAAATCACGTCCGGAATTGCGATTGCGCGGTCTAAAGTTACGTTGCACACAACAAAAATCTTGGCCGAGATGCTATAACTATCGATAAACCGTACATCTAATCGATATATGTTAATCAAACTCGCTCTCATCACACTATTCGCGGCTATTACGGCACTTTCACAGACTCCGCCGATCGAACCCGGCGTTTCGCACGAACTGGCAAAGTGGCGAGCCGCGCATTACTCCGACGTGCGGTACAAGCTAAACCTCACCCTCGAAAAAAAGTCGCCAGTCCTGAAAGGCACGATGGAGATTCGCGTCGGAGTGCGGACACTCCTGTCCGCATCGGCACAGGGTGCCGACATTCCGCCGATCGTGCTCGACTGGCGAAAGATCAAGGGCCACGAAAATCTCTCGAATATTTCCAACGTCACCGTTAACGGCGTGGCGGTCTCGCCGCTGAGCGGCGATGCGGACAGGAGTGTCCGCACTCCGTTTGAGGAACGCGACGAGCACCTCATCTTTCGCGAAGGCGTCAGGCTGGGCGAGAACGTCATCAAGCTCGATTTCACTTCGCCGATATTGACCAGCGGCTCGGCGATCACGCGTTACATCGACAAAGAGGACGGCGCGGAATATATCTATTCGCTCTTCGTCCCCAGCGACGCCAGCACCGCGTTCCCCGTCTTCGACCA
>JBBRUA010000360.1:0-3397 GCA_038248245.1 Pyrinomonadales bacterium
AGTCGCATTGAGCTGATCCGCGAGCAATGTCTGCGTGCCTCGATTCGCCGACGCAACGGTCGGAACGCGCACGGTTTTCGTCTTCTTGCCGCCGACACAGTTCTTCGCGTTATTCCCCGTCGGAAAGAAGTCGCAGTCGAAGCGCGGAGCGTTCACCGTGGTACGGTAGTTGGTCGCGGAAGCCGTGAGCGGCTCGATGAAGAGTTCGGCGTTGCCCACGGCCTCGGCCCGACGAATGTCCTTGCCGTTGTCGAAGAAGACCGTGTTCACGCTGTCCGCCGTCACACGTTTATTCGCCGCCGCGGCGTCTTTGTTAGCCGCATCGAGTTGGATCGTCGTCCGTCCCTCGGTCACGATGCTCTGCATCAAGCCTTCGCCCTTGAACACGACATGGATCGCCTTCGGAGCCGCCATCGTGACCAGCGAATAGTCCGCCGCCTGGTTCGGATCGAGCTTCGCCGTGCTCTGCCCGATGGTGTTCGCCGTCGCAAGCTGCCGATTCTCGCCCCAAGCCGCATTCAACTCCGGCGCCGTGATCGTCGTCGTCCGCTCCGCCGTTGCCTGACGAACGTACCCGTTACCCCGAACGACCGCAAACTTTACCTTCTTATCCGCAAACAGATCGGCGTTGACCACATCGCCTTTCAAATAATCATTCCCCTGAGTGATCTCAGCGTTGCCGGTCAACGAAAGCTTGAGCGCCCCTTGTTCGTAGATCGCCTCGTTGGCTTTGATGTCCGTCGCTTTATCGTTCGCCGTGGTGACGATATGCGCACCTTTTTTCAACTCATACCGGTCGGCATCTTTGTCATACAGAGCGTATCCCGAATCAATATTCGTAGGCATTGCCCCGGCCTCGACCGACACGATGTGAACATTGTCGAACAACTCAAACTTCTTGAGTTGAGCATTCGAAACGGCATCGGTGGTCGCTTCTGTCTTATCCTTCGCATCGCTCAAAAAGTAAGCCGTCGCCTTGTCGGCCTTAACCTCGGTCGTTTGGGCCTTGCCGGAAGACTTAGACTTCGAAGCGATGTTGATAGCGACGTTCGTGTTCAGATCGATCTTATTCGCGAGCTGGTCGTAGGACGCCGACTGAGCATTGATCTTCGCGTAACGCACGCCGGACTTGACCATCTCCGGCGATTCGAATGTCTCGATCTCGACATCTTTGAGTAACTCCAACCGCTTCTCGCCCATCTTCACCGTGGCCCCGAACGATTTCCCCCGCACATTCTCGCGCTCAAACTCAACCAACTCGTCCGCATCCGCGGTCTCGGTTGTTTTGGTGTAAGTAATGTTGTTCGTCTTCACCTTCAACCCGTCACGCGACGCGATCTGCACGTCGCCTTTCATGTAGGCCGTGAAATTCTTGTCAGCCTCCGGCACATATAAAACTTGGGCCGCCGTCATCTGATCGGCGGCGTTGCCCTGATCGTCGTAGATGCGGATGTACGCGTTTTCGAGTTCCTGGTGATTGTCAGAAAAGGTCCGGGCATGGTCGGCCTTGATGTAATACTTCGACAGATCGCCGTCAGTCTCGAGGCGTTCGTATCCGCTGACCTCAGCGACAACGTCGGTCGACAATTGCGTGTGCTCGCTCTTCAATTTGAAGCCGGTCTTATTCCGTTCGCGATAAAACCCAACGATAACCGCGATCACCGTCAAAGCGAGGATCGCGACCGCTGCATAACGAAAGAACTGCGGCAGTTTTGCTCGCAGCTCGAATTCTTTCAAATTATGTTTGCTCGTCTCGGCCATGTTCGATTAATTATCCGCTCTTAGATCCTCGACGACAAGTTGCAGCCGTGTGTTTCCCTGCCACGTATTCAACTCCGCCACGTAAGCTAATTCGATGCGTGTATTGGCTTTCAGCGTTTGCCCCTTTGATTTCTCGACGCCGTCCCACCAGACCGCTTCGAACGGCTTATTGTCCGCCCCGATCAGCTTTAGCTTAAGATGCTTGTCCTTCATCACCCACGGTTCATCTCTTAAAGCAAAGTCCCGCGTCACAAACACCGGTTTTGGATTCCCGGCGCCGAACGGCTCGAACCGCGAGAACTCCTCGACTAGATCGAGACCCAGCGAAGCACTCGTCACGAGAGCGTCGATCATGAGTTCCGGCGTGCGTTCATCGATCGGGATCTTTTCGTCGGTGTATTGATCGAGACGAACTCGCAGTTCATCGATGTTAATTTGTTTCGCCTTCATGCCCGCCGCCGCGACGTGGCCACCAAACGATTCGAGGAGATCCGCCACCGAACCAAGTGCCTCGAAAAGGTCGAATCCCTTTACGCTTCTCGCACTGCCCGTGGCAATTCCGTCCTCGAGCGAGAAAACGATCGTCGGCCGATGAAACCTTTCCGCCACCCTCGAGGCCGCAAGCCCGACAACACCTTTGTGCCAGCCTTCACCGGCGACTACGACGAAATGAGCGTCGGGAAATGTGATCGCTTCGAGGATCGCGTTCGCGGTGACTTCCTGTTGAACCTTCTGCCGCTCTCGGTTGCGTGAATCGAGCAACGCCGCGAGCTTTCTCGCATCGCTAAAGTTATCGGACTCGAGAAGTTCGACAACATGAGTTCCAACCTCCATTCTACCCGCAGCGTTGATCCGCGGCCCAATGCGGAAACCGATGTGCATGCTCGTCATGTCCGAACGGCAATCGGCGACCTCCATCAAAGCCTTCAGTCCCCAATTATCCGTCTTAGCAAGATCGATCAACCCAAGAGCAACGATCGCTCGGTTTTCGCCGGTGAGGTTGACAACGTCGGCGACGGTTCCGATCGCGGCGATCTTGAGCAGGCCGGGAATCTCGGATTCGAGGTCGAATTCCCGCAACACCGCGTGGGCCAACTTGAACGCCACGCCTACGCCGGCGAGATTATCGTCGGGATATTCGCTGTCCGGGTGAAACGGATTGATCAAAGCGACGGCGGGCGGCAGGATCGTGCCTTCTTTGATCTCGTGATGATCGCAGATTATCGTGTCCATCCCGATCGCCTTCGCCTGCGACACCTCGTCGAAGTTAGACGTGCCCGTATCCACGCTCACCAAAAGCGTAAACCCTTCAGCCCTCGCAACCTCAAGCGGCCCAAAATTAATCCCGCGGTTTTCCGTGAAGCGATTTGTTATGTGATAGCTCGTCTCGAGGCCGATCAGCGAGAATGTTTTACGCAGCAGAACAGTCACGGTCGTGCCGTCAACGTCGAGATCGCCCCAGATCAGGACTTTTTCTTTATTCTCGACCGCCAGCTTTATCCGCTCGACCGCTTCCCGCATTCCCATCATCAAAAACGGTTCGTGAAGATGCTCCGGCGACGGATTCAAAAACGTCAAAGCCTTCTCCGGCGTATCGTGCCCACGCGAAATAAGCAGCGCCGCCACCAGCGGCCTC
>JBBRUA010000361.1:0-3380 GCA_038248245.1 Pyrinomonadales bacterium
AGGGCAAATCAAAAACGATGAATATTCAATAATGGACGATCAATATAAGCGACCGCCCGTTTTTTTACTTCAGCCCAACTTGCGATTTAGTCATGACCTTGTCGTTTTTGAAAGATAGAATCACCGACTTAAAGTTGTCGCCTTGCCACTTATTTACGGAGAACCTTACGCCGCCGCCAACCGAATTACTGATCTCGGTTCCCTTTCCGCCCAATATCCGCTCGACGTCGGTTCGCGAAGTTCCGATGCTGATTTGGTTATACTGCGAGATCGACAAAGCGTATTCGCCTTTTTTCGTTGAGTTGGTCGTTGCATTTACCGGAGTCGAAAACGGAGCCGGAGTCACTGCCGGGGAAGGGTCGGTCCGCTTTTGCGCCAAGTCACCGAGTTTTGGGCAAGAGCAGCCGAGAACGACGAGCGCTAGAATTGCGAATGTCAGATTTAGTGAATTTTTCATTCCGTTCCTCCCGACTGCTCCTAATTTTACAAGCCCTTCGAAGCAATGAATTTGACCAGGTCACGTACACGGCAGGAATAGCCCCACTCGTTGTCGTACCAGGACAAGATCTTAATACACGTCTCGCCTATCACTTTCGTATTCTCAGCATCTACGATCGATGAATTCGAATTCCCTTTGAAATCGATCGACACGAGCGGTTCTTCGCTGAATGCCAGAATTCCTTTCATCGGGCCGTCGGCGGCCGCTTTGAGAACGGCATTCACTTCTTCGGTAGAGGTTGCCTTTTCGACGTTCATCACCACATCGACGAGTGAGACGTTCGGCGTCGGAACGCGTACGGAGATGCCGTCGAATTTGCCTTTGAGCTCAGGAATAACTAGAGCTACGGCCTTTGCGGCACCGGTTGAGGTCGGGATCATTGACAACGCGGCGGCTCGGGCACGGCGAAGATCTTTGTGCGGTAGGTCAAGCAATTGCTGATCATTCGTATAGCTGTGAATCGTATTCATCAGCGCGTTCTTAATGCCGAAAGTTTCGTGGATGACCTTTGCGACCGGAGCGAGGCAGTTTGTCGTACACGAAGCGTTCGAGATGATGTGGTGATTCGCCGGATCGTACATTCCCTCGTTAACGCCGAGCACGATCGTTACGTCTTCGCCCTTAGCGGGAGCGGATATGACTACTTTCTTGACGCTACCGCCGAGATGTTTCGACGCCGCTTCTGCATTCGTGAAGATACCGGTCGATTCGATGACGATGTCAGCACCCATCTCGTCCCACGGGATCAAAGCCGGATCGCGTTCGCTGAACACACGAAAACTGTCATTGTCGATCTTGATCGAATCTCCGTCGGCTGAGATCTCGTGTTTAAGAGTGCCCATCACGGAATCGTATTTGAGCAGATGCGCGAGTGTTTTTGTGTCGGTCAGGTCGTTTACAGCGACCAGATCGATGTCAGCGTCGCCGAGCCAAGTCCTTACTACGGCACGTCCAATGCGGCCGAATCCGTTGATACCTACTTTGATTGCCATTGTCAGAAGATCTCCTTTTGAAATATTGCGTGATTAAAAGGTTGAAGATAACGCAAATACGTGCAAAATTCAAAGATAGGCATCTTTAACTCCATAATTGCGGACAACAGAGATTGTTGAAACAAACAAATTTAAAAAGCCGTAATAGGCGATTGAGCGATTACGCATTAATACATATATCTCGGATATAAACCGGAGCTATCCAACAATGATTCTTTCCCGTTCACAACTTATTCTGGCATCGGTGTTATTGACCTGTTCGATGTCCGCATTCGCACAGGGCCAACCCGTGCAAGATCCGCAGGCCTCGTCCACTTCGATCGTCGTTGCTAAAAATATTCCGGCGGTGACTGTCCGATCAGCCCCCGAAGTTACGCGAAGGGCCGATACCGCGACGACGAATCGAATCGGTGTTCAGACTGCCGACACTCTGGCGTTATCGCTGGACGACGCGATTCGAAGGGCTTTATCAAACAACAACGATGTCGAAGTTTCACGCATTGATGTTCGCATTTCGGAGACCTCGCTCCGTTCACAGCTTGGTGTCTACGATCCCGTTTTTACGGTCGCACCAAACTTCTCGCATAGCCAGGTAACGGGCGGCGTGGGTACGAATGATTTCCGGGCTAGTAGCGATCTCAGGGGTCTCATCCGTCAAGGCGGAGGTAATTATCAGGCCTTCTTTAATAACAATCGAACGGAAAACGCTTTCGCTCAGCAACAGGCAAGTTCAGGCCAACTTTCCGGCGGTGGCGGGAACAGTGCGATCTATACTTCGAGTCTCGGTTTCAACTACACTCAGCCCTTGTTTCGCAACTTTAAGATCGACCGTAACCGTCAGCAGATAAAGATAGCTCGGAAACGGCTTTTGCAGTCGGATGCAGATTTTCGTCTGCAGGCAACTGGAATCATCGCCCGTGTCCAGCGGTCGTATTGGGATCTTGTATTCGCTCTGCGTGACCAGCAGAATCAGCTTGCCAACGTAAACCTCGCGAAGGAGAATCTTCGTCAAATAGAGGTCAGGATCGATGTTGGAGCTTCGGCACCGATCGCTAGAGCCGAGGTCGAGACAGAGCTGGCCAATCGCGAAGGCACTCTTCTATCTGCGACTCAACAGGTTTCGATCGCCGAGAATATTTTAAAGGAACTAATTATCAAAGATCCGCTCGCATCCGAATGGAATCAGACAGTGGTACCGACCGACGCCCCGAAGGTCGATCCCGACTCCGTCAATCTCGACGTCGCGTTGAAGGACGCGACCGAGAATCGGTTTGAGCTGAAGCGTCTGAAGCTCGAGCGTGAGATAAACGAGACCGACATCAAATACTTTCGCAATCAAGTGAAACCGCAGATTGATTTTAACTCGTCATTTAACCTTGGCGGCCTAAGTCAGGGTGGACTGAACACGAGTTCGTCGCTCGTTCCGCAGTTTCTCGGAAATGAAGAGATTCTTCGGCAGCGTTTGAATCTGCTTTTGCCTCCGGCGAATCAGATCGCGAATCCATTCGTGACCTTCCCCGGTTCGCCAAGCTTTCTATCAGGTGGATTTAACCGATCGCTGGCGAACCTGTTTCGGTCGGACGCACCGAATTATTCATTCGGCGTGACGATCTCATTTCCATTCCGAAACCGGACTGCAAAAGCTAATCTTGAAGGAGCACAGATCACGACCGAACGCATCGCGGCTCAGACGCGAGCCCAAGAACAGGCTGTTATCGTCGAGGTGCGTAACGCGGTTCAGGCCGTGGAAACCTCGCGCCTACGCGTTCTGACAGCCCGCCGTGCCCGGGTCAGTGCCGAAATTCAACTCGAAGGTGAACGCCGACTCTACGACGCCGGCCGCTCGACGACATTCCTGCTTTTCCAACGCGAAAATACCCTCAATACCG
>JBBRUA010000362.1:0-3375 GCA_038248245.1 Pyrinomonadales bacterium
GCCGATCTCCTCGGCAATATTTTCTTTATCACCGCTTTTTAGTGCCAACTTTAACTCGCTCGTTTCTTCATCCAGCTTTTCAAATATCTGATCGGCATTTTCCCAATCAAACCCGACCTTTGCGGCTTTTTTGGTTAGTTTTAACCCCTCTAGCAATGCGGGAAAATGAACGGGAACTTCGTCGAGGATGGAGTCGGCCGGCTTCTCGACCTTGCCCGAAGCCTTTCGCTCGTCAGCCTTGAGCTGATCCCAGTTGTCGAGCACGTCCTCGGCACGCTCAAATTTTGCATCGCCGAAAACATGCGGGTGCCGCAAAATGAGCTTTTGCGTTACACCATTCGCCACATCGTCAATCGTAAAATCGCCGCGCTCAGCTCCGATCGTGGAATGAAAAACGACTTGTAGCAGCAGGTCGCCGAGCTCCTCTGTCAGATGCTCGGTATCACCGCTCGAATCGGCCTCTTGGATCGCATCAAACGTCTCGTACGCCTCTTCAATCAAGTATTGCGACAGCGATTGATAGGTTTGCTCGGCATCCCACGGACAGCCGCCGGGGGCCCGAAGCCTTGCCATTACAGCGACTAATTCATCGAAACTTTTTGACATAAACCAAATTTTGAATTCTTTTTCGTCAAAATGCTACTATCGAATTAAGGTTTTAAAATATATGATCGGCAACGAAGACAATCAGGAAGAAGTCACATATAAGGTGGCTGACAGACGTAAATTTAATTCGGACGGCAGTGTTCGCGAAGGTGTGACCCTTGATGCTGCGCCGGTTCCGGTCAAGCAACCGGAAGAAAAATCGGCTACGGAAAACGCCGCTCCGGAGCAGCCACCCGCGGTTGAGGAAACATTTATCGATCCGATGAGTGAGGAAGAGGAATTGCCCGATGAGCTCGGAGAAATGCCGGGAGCTCAGGATCCAGCAAGTTTTGTTAATTTTCTCTCTACGCTAGCAACCAACGCCGCCGCCGCCCTCGGAGCCGTCCCGCATCCAGCCACGGGACAGCGCAGCCTCGATCTCGACAGCGGTAAATACTGGCTCGATATTCTTTCAATGCTTCGCGACAAGACGAAAAATAATCTACACCCGCAAGAAAGTCGCCTGCTCGAAGGCCTTCTCGGAGATCTCCGAATGCAATACGTCCATTTGGTCAAGGCAACCGAAGAAAAACTAAAAGCTCAGGCCGCACAGAAACTTTCGGGCTCGGATATATTGGGGGAAAAGTGACGTTGTGAGTAGGCCGGTTAATATAAAGGAAGTACCTTCTGGCGAATTATCAGCACTTGATGCCTCCGGCGGATAGGATGATAGCACAGTCCTTTGTAGCGTTTAACTTTGGCCTTGATCAGAAACCGAAGTCGGTATGGCGTCGGGTGCGGATTGACCTGCTGGGAACTGATCCGCGATATCCATGGAAAGTTCCAATCCAGATCTGTTTGAGATTGCTAAAGAACCACCGAAGTGAGATTAGAATTCCGCACGATGGAATATGAAACTAACATTTCTCGGAACTGGAACCTCAACGGGAGTGCCGTCTATCGGTTGCGACTGCGAGACGTGCCTGTCCGACGATCCGCGAGACAAACGCCTTAGAGTTTCGATCCTGATCGAGCATCGCGATAAAAAGGTTCTGGTCGATACCTCGATAGATTTTCGTCAACAGGCGTTGCGAGCGAAAATCAGCCATCTAGACGCCGTTTTGATCACTCATTGCCATGTCGACCATGTCTTCGGGCTGGATGACATCCGGCCTCTTAATTTTCGGCACGGAGCGATGGGCGTTTACGCGAATGACATTGCGTGGACCGACCTAAAACGCATTTTCCAATACATCTTCCAACCGACTCATTTCGGCGGCGGGCTCCCGCAATTGGTACCACATACGGTCGTCCCTCAGGCTTCATTTTTCATTGGAGAAGATCTTGAGATCACACCGCTCGAGGTTATCCACGGCAAACTGCCAGTGATCGCGTATCGTTTTAACGATTTTGCCTACGCGACCGATCTTAAGATAATACCGCCGGAGTCGATGGACGGCCTCCGAGACCTTGATGTCCTCGTACTTGACTGTGTCCGAATTAAACCGCATTCAACTCATCTCTGCCTCGAAGAAGCCCTCGCTATCATCGGGGATCTCAGACCAAAACAAGCCTTCCTGACCCATCTCAACCACGACATTCTTCACGAAAGGGACACAAAACTGTTACCGGAAAATGTCAGCTTTGCGTACGACGAATTAGTTATCGATATTCCGTAATTTTATAATTTTCCGCATGTGGATTTCCGCCTAAATCCTTGCGCCGCAACGTGTTATAAAATTGTTACACACGAATTAACCCTAAACCTTAACCCTAGCGCGTTAAATTGTTGCAAAAACTAGGGTTAGCAGAAACTTTTAAAACCACTATATTTTGTGTTGACAATGCCTATCCTCTACCATATAGTCTATATCCACGCAGGAAAAAAGCCTTTGAATATTACCCAAAGTCCGGCGTTAAAAATATTAAATGTCGGTGTAGATAAAGGCTATATTTGGTTGAATCCAGATCGGGCTGAGAGGGACTTTCTCTCTAAAAAACACACTGAAGCGGCCATCTTGCCATCACGAAATTCAAGCTTGCGAGCGTACCGAAAACACAATGGATAACTTTTTAGGACAGAACAGTACCGCCACTTCACGCCAAACAGATAACGCTCCGCAGACATCGATGCAGGTCCGCAAACGAAATGGATCGCTCGAACCGGTTGATATTAATAAGATCGTCCGGGCGATAACACGATGCTGCGTAAATCTGCCCTCGGTCGACAGCCTGCGGATCGCGACGAAGACGATCAGCGGCCTTTACGACGGAGCGACGACGCAGGAACTGGATAAACTGTCGATCCAAACTGCGGCAAGCCTAATTTTCGAGGAGCCGGAGTATTCGCGGCTCGGGGCACGTTTGCTAAATCAGTACGTTGAAAAAGAGGTTCGCAATCAGGAGATACATTCATTCTCGCAATCGATCGCTTTTGGCGTAAAAGAAGGCCTTATCGGTGACCGTGTCGCACAATTCGTCATTCAGAACGCTCGTAAGCTGAACGATGCGATCAATAATGAGCGAAATGATCTTTTCGAGTTTTTTGGACTGCGTACATTATATGACCGTTATTTACTAAAAAGCCCGATAACTCGTGACGTTATCGAAACACCGCAGTTTTTCTGGATGCGCGTCGCCTGCGGACTGGCCGAGAATCCCTACGAAGCGATCGATCTATACAATTTGTTTTCGTCGCTCGAATATATCCCGAGCACGCCGACACTTTTTAATTCGGGCACGCAGCACGAACAGTTATCGAGTTGCTTCCTGCTCGATTCCCCGCTCGAC
>JBBRUA010000363.1:0-3363 GCA_038248245.1 Pyrinomonadales bacterium
AACTTATCGCCGCCCAGCGTGCTTCCGCCTGGCAGGAGGTCGCCCGGCGAATGGCTCACGAGATCAAAAATCCACTTACGCCGATCCAGCTTTCCGCCGAACGTATTGCCAAAAGATTTGCCGCAACCGTTAACATCGAGAATGGCGGCGGCCAGCGGATAAATGATCGCGGCTCGATCGGTGAGGTCGTAGAGGAAAGCACGGCAACCATTCTGCGGGAAGTGAGTTCGCTGAAATCAATGGTGGACGAATTTTCGCGGTTCGCCAGGCTGCCGGATGCGAAGCTTGAGAGCGGTAATCTTAATGAGATCGTTGAGCAGGCCATTGCTTCGTACGAAGGCAGGTTTGCCGACATCTCGATCGAAAGCGATCTCGGCGCCGGCATTCCCGATACAATGGTCGACGCCGAACAATTGAAGCGCGTGTTTGTTAACCTGATCGAAAATGCGATTGAATCGTTTGATAATGGGAGCGAGGAGATGCGAATTGTGATCAAAACTCGTCATGACATCGCCCGTGACCTACTCGTTGCCGAGGTCGCCGACAACGGCAAAGGCATTAGTCAGGCCGATCTGCAGAAACTTTTTCAGCCTTATTTCTCGACCAAAGGACGCGGCACCGGTCTCGGCCTCGCCATCGTCCGCCGCATCGTAAGCGAACATCACGGTAGAATAAACGCTGTAGCCAACCAACCGGGAGGTGCAAAGTTTATAATTGAGTTGCCGGTGGCGTCTTAATTAAGACTAAATCTTGGTTGGAAGCGGAATTGACGGTGCAACATTTGTTAACATGTGGTCCGTTATAAAACCGAATACTCCAGCCGTGGACGGAACATAAACATCATTCCCTGGGTTCCGGCCGGGCGAAGAGCTCACGATCTCACCGCCTTGGGCAATATAGTTCGTGATTTGAGAATTCTGGGCAAATAAAGAGCTGAGCGAAGCACCGCCGACTAGTGGGGCCGGGTTGACTGTACTCGCCGGAATTCGTAGCTGCGAAGAGCAATATGCCGCTAGGCCGCCACCTAGCGAGTGACCGGCAAGATGGAGCCGGTCGCCGCTACTACGAGACGCGGCCAAAGCAAGAGTCATGGCCTGCGCATATTGAGCCGGAACACCACCCGTTGCCTGAATAATATCGACGGCAACGTCAAGTAAGGAATCGGTACCTGCGAAGGCCAAGACAATCTTATTGCCCGATGTTATCATGGCGGCTTTGAAACCAGTCATTCTGGTCGCCCAGTGTTGAGCCACTGACCAGGTAGTTCCGTCAGGAAATCGATATTGTTCCCCTTGCGCTCCATCATACGCCACGAAGCAGCATCCCTTCGTTTCTCCCATCGTTAACGGCATAACTAACCTCTCTTTTTTGAATCGCTAAGTTTAATTCTAAATGAAAAAATGTAACGTTCAAGTAAATCCGACTTAATTCACTGAATGTAATAAAATAGACGAATTTCTCAAATTCCAGCGTTTTTACTAGAATTGAAACGGAACATCGTTAAGTCCTTACAGAATCATAACAAATGATCGACTCAGTCCTAATAGTTGATGACGAACGCGGTATTCGCGAGACGCTTCGCGGAGTTTTAAGCGATGAAAGTTTCGCGGTGGAAACCGTCGCGTCGGGCGAAGAATGTCTTGAGATCACACGAAAGCAGCATTTTTCTTGTATCTTGCTCGACATATGGCTCGGCGATGGTATTGATGGACTTGAGACGCTCGCAAGACTCAAGGAAGACGGTGTTGACGCCGCGGTTGTTATGATATCGGGACACGGAAATATCGAAACCGCAGTGAAATCTACCAAACTCGGTGCATTTGATTTTATTGAAAAACCGCTAAGTCTCGAAAGAACAATAATTACGGTCAAGAACGCCGTTCGCCAGCGGCAATTGCAACGTGTCAATGAGCAACTGCAAAGCGATCTCGCTGACGAGTACATAATGGTCGGCGAGTCGGTAGCTATGCGGGCTTTGAGAAAACAGATCGCGATCGTCGCGCCGTCTGACGGTCGTGTATTGATCTCGGGCGAAAGCGGCACCGGTAAAGAATTGGTTGCGAGAGCGATCCACGCTCAGTCAAAACGCCGCAACGCTCCGTTTGTCGAGATAAATTCGGCGGCCATTCCCGAGGAATTGGTCGAGTCGGAATTGTTCGGTCACGCCAAAGGAGCGTTTTCGGGTGCAATTAGATCGAAGAAAGGGAAGTTTGAGATCGCAGACGGAGCGACGCTCTTTCTCGACGAGATCGGCGATATGTCGCCACGTGTGCAGGCGAAAATGCTGCGGGTTTTGGAGGAACAGAGATTTGAGCCGGTCGGTAGTAATACGCCGATCTCAGTCGATGTCCGCGTCGTCTCGGCGACCAACAAACCTCTTGAATCATTGATCGAGAACGGTAATTTTCGCTCCGATCTTTTTTACCGGCTCAATGTAATACCTTTCCAGATCCCGCCGCTTAGGGAGCGGACTGAAGATATCCCGATACTGATCGAGCATTTTAATCAGAAATTTTCTTCAGATTATGGGAAGCGACCTAAACAGTTCGCGGCGGACGCGATGGAAAGTTTACAGGCGAACGACTGGCTGGGGAACATTCGCGAACTAAAGAACACGGTCGAGCGGATCGTCATTATGTCCTCCAAGCAGACGATCACGGCCGACGAACTGCCAACGATGGAAACCTCAATCGAACGGCCATCAATGAGTTTTCGCTTTCCAAATTTTAAGGATGCGACGGATGCGTACCAACGCGAATTCATCCAGCACAAACTTGCCGAGCACGACGGCAACGTCGCCAAAGCCGCCGAAGAAATGGGCGTCGATCGGAGTCACCTTTATAGAAGGATGAGAAATTTAGGAATTAAATAAAGTTCGGCCACGATCGCAAAGATAAAACCGGATAGGAAAAGTAAATTCCTATCCGGCTTTTTATCTGCGTGATCTATGGCTACTTCCTATTTCTTGACCGGGAACCCGCGTTTGATCATAAGTGCATCCACGTTTGGATCACGGCCACGAAAGTTGCGGTAAGCTTCCGCAGGGTCAATGGTGTTGCCAACTGAGAAGATATATTTCGTCAGCTTTGTCGCAACTGCTTTGTCATACGGACCTTTTCCTTCGATAAATGCACCGAACGAATCAGCCGTCAACACGTCCGACCAAAGGTAGCTGTAGTATCCGGCCGAATAGCCATCACTAGAGAAGACATGGCCGAACTGCGGGGTGCGGTGACGCATCACGATCTCACTCGGCATGCCGAGATCTGCGAGCGTTTGTTTTTCGAAAGCGTCAGGATCGATCTTTTTATCGCCGGCGAGATGCAATTTCATATCGACCAACGCACTCGACAAATATTCGAC
>JBBRUA010000364.1:0-3359 GCA_038248245.1 Pyrinomonadales bacterium
GACCCAGGCAGCGTCGGGCAAACTCGGCGTGCTGATAGACAAGGCTCCGGCAGATGTGTTCACGGCAGGCGGCAAGACCGTGCTGACGGTGGTATTCAACATAGTCGTGCCATCACCGAATTCGACAAACATAAGTTTCAGCGACGGCCCGGTCGTGTCGGAAGTTGTGAATGGCTCGGCGAACGCGTTGACGACGACTTTCTCAACATCGAATATCGTTCTGTCAGGCCCGACGGCGGCAGGCGTTTCGGTCTCGGGTACCGTCATTGACCCTGAAGGCCGGCCGATGCTGAATACGACGGTTTCGCTCACTAATTCCAGCGGTGTTCGAAGAAATGCGCTAACCGGTCCGTTTGGATATTTTCATTTCGAGAATGTCGATTCAGGCCAGACCTACACGCTAACGGCGGGAGCGAAACGATACACATTTGCACCACGGATTTTGTCAGTTTCCGATGAAGTCACGGGTCTTGTGCTGACGCCGAACGAATAGTTCAGGTAGCCCGAGCAACTTACGCCGGTCGTTCCCACAACGACCGGCCTTTTCATCTTTAAAATCGACATTATGCGTTGCTCGATGAACGAAATGGAGCAGTATTCGATACTGTGAGCCTTCGATCAGAACGGACGGTTGAGAGTTAATTTCGGTAACTATTCTGTTCACGAGGTTTAACGTTGTGTTTTTTGCATTGTGACAATGTGGCACGGCCTTTGCCATTAAGGATATTGAGCAATGGCCAAATCATTGCCGTGAAACTTATGATTAGGGAGATTACAATGAAGAATATTAAAGGTTTTATAGCGGTTGCAGCATTTTCCTTTTTGGTAATGGGTTTACCGGCCATCGCTTCGGCCCAGTGGCGTGATGATGATTACAATCGCAACGGCGGCTATGGCAACAATGGCGGATACGGCAATAACGGCGGTTATGGGAATGGCAATTACAACGGTAATTTGCAGAACGCGGTTCGCGATCTGAAGAACCGCACACGTGAATTCGAACGCCAGACAAACAACAATGGCGGCTATAATGACAACGGCGGTTACGGCGGATGGGGAAATAATCGTAATCGAAATAACGACAGCATCGAGGACCTTGCGGACGATCTAAAAAAGGCGGCGGACCGTCTCGAGAATAAGTTCGGCCGAGGACGCAACCTCAATAATAGTCGTGGTGAGGCCCAGAGGGTCATTCAAATCGGTTCACAGATCGCCAGCACGATGGGTCGCTCGCGTAATGGCAATTATAACGGCAACCAGTGGTACGCGATCGATAACAATCTCCGCGTGATCGCTAACGCCTACGGACTTAACTACAATCCGCGAAACAACAACCGCAATAATCGCGGTAACGGACGCGGCAACAACCGAAACAACGGCAACCTGCCCAGCTGGTGGCCTTTCTAAAACGCTAATTCACAAACTTCACTTTTAAGGCTGTCTGAAAACGAACTCGTCAGACAGCCTTTTTCATTTCGATGCGGCCTTTGTCGAAGTACGAAAGGAATTTATTACGCATTTAAGCGAACGCCATTTCAACGGTCTTGAGCTTCTCGTTAAAGATTCCCGGTTGAGGTAAAAACCGGGTTTGAATTCGGTTTGGGAACGCCGGATGTGTTGACCGACCTACTCCAACGCGAATACCACTAAGACCTCATCCACCAGTTCTTACAGTTAAGATTGAGTTGTACAACTGTGAAGGCAGTTCGAAAGAGTTTCTTTCGAACTGCCTTTTCGTCTTTAGCTGAAGATGTTTCTGACCTTGTCGATAAAGGATTCGTCGGTGAAATCGACGTCTTCGATCTCGGCTAGCTGCTCGAGTAGCTTTCGTTGCTCTTTTGAGAGCGTTTTAGGCGTTATTAGCGTGACGGCGACGAAGAGGTCGCCTTTGCCGCGTCCGCCGAGGGCGGGCATGCCGTTAGACTTGACGCGAAAGACCGTTCCGGTCTGCGTTCCCGCCGGGATCTTTAAGTCTTCTTCACCGTCTAGCGTGTGAACCTTGATCTCGGCACCGAGTGCTGCCTGGGCGAATGTAACCGGAACGGCTGAGTAAAGATTGGCTCCCTGTCGCTCGAAACGTTCGTGCTCGGCAACGTGCAGAACGACGAAAAGGTCACCGGCCGGGCCTCCGTTAACGCCGCCTTCGCCCTCACCGGTCACGCGCAGACGCGAACCGGTTTCGACACCGGCCGGGATCTTGATCTCGATCGTCTTTTCCTTCTCAATACGGCCTTGTCCCTTACATTTTTTACACGGTGACTTGATGATGCGACCCGCACCGTTGCAGTTCGCACAGGTGCGCATCACGCTGAAGAAGCCCTGTTGATAACGCGTCTGGCCGCTGCCGGCACAGGTTATACAGGTTTCGGCGGTCGAGCCTTTCTCGGCACCACTGCCTTCGCACTCGTCGCATTTCTCAAGGCGAGGGATGCGGAGCTTTTCGTCTTTGCCGGTCGCCGCCTCCTCAAGCGTGATCTCGAGGTCGTAACGCAGGTCGGAGCCTCGCTGAACAGTCGTTCGCCGGCCCTGACGCTGCCCGAACATATCGCCGAAGCCGAACATGTCGAATATATCCTCGATATTCGAATAGCCCGGATCGAATCCCGCTCCCTGTGCATTTGCCTGATGACCAAAACGGTCGTACGACGAACGTTTCTCCGAATCCGACAAGACCGAATACGCCTCGGCGGCCTCTTTGAATTTGTCTTCCGCCTCAGGATTGTTCGGATTCTTGTCCGGGTGATGCTGAACCGCAAGCGTCCGATACGCCTTTTTGATCTCGACCTCGGTCGCCGTCCGCGTAACGCTTAAAACTTCGTAATAATCTCGTTTGGCCATATGAAGTAAACTCAGACCCTACATCTGAAATCTGAAAAACGTCAGCCCAAACAATTGAACTGACGCATCTCCTATTTTGCGATATCGGCGTTGATTTCTCAAGTAACCGTCTTGAACGTGAAAACTTTTCTATGGGCCTATCTACGAAAGCTATTGGACCCGATTTTGAATCAAACCACAAAAGAAACGCAACATCGTAGGTCTGACACCGATTCCTCATGCACCGATTCCTCTAGCCAAGTTCGCCCGTCGGAGGCGTATTAACATGAAACTGCCGCGAACCCATAACCTCCACCACCGGCCGCCCGTCGCCGTCAAACTTGTGTTCGTTCTTAGTCTCGGTGATCATGTTGAGAATGCTTCCTGCACGTCCGCGAATACTGCTCTTCGTCCCAGTCCTCCGCCCCGACGTTTCGAAGAAAAGAAGTGCCTGACTCCAACTACCCACGAGAAAAGCAACAAAGCAGGAACGACCCCAATTCTTCCCCGAATTCCAATTCGAAGACGAACTGTCAGAAACA
>JBBRUA010000365.1:0-3343 GCA_038248245.1 Pyrinomonadales bacterium
GAAGAGTTCTCCGACTGGGCAGTGAAGGGCCAAAAGTTGAAAGATGAGCTTTTGTTCCTGGTCGATGAAGATACCAACTCGTTTAACAAGGTAATGGACGCGTTTGGTTTGCCGAAGTCGAACGAGGATGAGAAGGCCGCCCGCACAGCGGCGATTCAAGCGGCGACAAAATACGCGACTGAGGTTCCGTTCCGCACGATGGAACGCAGTTTAGAAGCGTTCGAGATCATAAAGGCGATGGCGGTGGAGGGCAATCCGAACTCCGTATCGGATGCCGGCGTCGGTGCTCTCTGCGCGAGATCCGCGATCATGGGTGCCTACCTAAACGTGAAAATAAATGCCGCCGGTTTGAAAGATCGTGTTTACGCCGACGACATTCTCAAGCGTGGTGCCGCGATCGAAATGTGGGCGATCGAGTTCGAGTCCGAGATACTGGCGATCGTAAATGAGAAGATCGGATGATTTGTTAACACTAACCGCCAACATGTACGCTAGGGCGAAGCTCAGGGTCGGGTTCGCTTTTGCGGAGTATTTCACGCGTTACCGGTGCTGTATCGCCTTCGCCAAACAGAATATAACGAATCAAATATTTGATCGGATTACCCTCGCTCCATCCAAAATAGACATGAGGTATTTTGCCCGTCTTGTCCCGTAAATGCAGCAGTAAGGCTGCTATCGCGTTGGGTACAGCCGGTGCTTTGGTGCGCAGGATCTTGTAACCTGAGACATCGACGCCGGTGATCACGATCTTCCCGGTAAATTCAGAAGCGTCGCCGATCTCTATTTCGTAAAATAGAATGGGATCGTTTGCGGGAATGTGATTATCGACGCGTTTTTCATGTTCCTTAAACCGGTATTCTGTCATATCGCCCGTCTCGCGGCGGTTGGTAACGATCCGTATCTCACCGTCAGAAAGATCGTCGAGAAAGCCTAAGGCGGTTTCATCCATCTCGATCTTTTCAATGCGAATTTCTGTTGTTCGTAATGCTCGAGATATAAATGATGCAAGCACGATCCCGAGGATGAACAAAGACGCTATTTTGATGCCATCCGGGCGTTCGAATATATTAGTGATCGTTGTGTAGGCAAACACGACCGCGATAACCAGGAATGCCCACCGGAATCTTTCGCTCCTCCGCCACGCAGAGATCGTAACGGCGATTGCGGCAGAGGTCATTAATACTAAAACACCGGTCGCATATGCGCCGCCTTGAGCTTCGACGCTAGCCTCGAAAATATATGTGATCGCGAAGCAGATGATCGTTATGATCAATACCAACGGACGCGATGCCCGGGCCCAATTTGGAGCCATGCCATATCGGGGTAAATAACGCGGGACGATATTGAGTAGGCCGGCCATTGCTGACGCACCGGCGAACCAAAGAATAAGGATCGTGCTGATATCGTAGATAGTCCCGAAAATTTCGCCGAGATAAAGATGGGCAATAAACGCCAATGCTCGTCCGGAAGCCTTTCCGTCTTTCGCAAACTCAGCCGCCGGTATTAGAACGCTGGTAATAAAGCTACTGGCGATCAAGAAAAAGCTCATGATTAGCGCGGCATATCTGAGAAGCTTACGTGTTTTGTTGATCCGGTTCGGGTTGCGGATCAACGGCATTACTGCGACGCCGGTTTCAAAACCTGAAAGCCCAAGCGCAAGTTTCGGGAATACAATAAGAGAAAGACCGAGTACAAGGAAAATGCTGCGGGCGTTGCCTGTTTCCGGTACTGTAAATATTGCGTTTTTCCAGTTCTGGAGAAGGTCGGGATGAGTAAAGACCTCGTTTAAGCCCACAACTACCACGACGAGATTCAAGGACAAATAGGCCACTACCAGAACTACCGCGATCCCAATTGCTTCCTTAAATCCTTTTAAAAAGATCGCAGCGAGAACCGCAACCATTACAAGAGTGACCGTTACCGGATGATCTACCTGTGGAAGGTGTTCCTCGATAAATGGATTATGAATGACGTGCTCAGCCGCGTCGGCCGCCGAAAGTGTGATCGTGATAACGAAATCGGTCGCGACGAACCCGAGCAGGACGAGCACGAATAGCTTTGCTTTCCAACGCGACAACAGGCTCTCGAGCATCGCGATCGAACCCTGTCCATGTGGACTTTCGGACGCGACACGATTGTAAATTGGGAGTGCTCCAAAGAGCGTGAGCAGGACAAGAAATAAAGTCGCGATAGGTGAGAGCACACCGGCAGCGGCGAAGGCAATGCCGGGCTGGTAACCAAGTGTCGAAAAATAATCGACACCCGTTAGGCACATCACCTGCCACCACGAATGTTTATGGTCGGGGGCTTCTTTTGCAAACGGTGCCTCGCGGTCTTCGAGACCTTTCATGAACCAATCTTTCAGGCGACGCGGGCTCTTCGGTTGTGTCGAGGGCATATTGTTTTGTGGCCGACTGTTGGCCTTTCTCAAAACGGAATTGAGGCACGTTTTCCTGCACTAGGTCGGTCCTTTTTCTCTAGGCCTTCCCTGATTGCAGTCAAATTTCTGATCACCGCATTTATGACCAATGGCTATCATACGGAAACAATCGAGAAAATACCACGACAGATAGCCTTGGGCGCGCTGGTTCGCAGGCAATGCCATCGTTCAACGGAAATCTAACGCAAATACCGTAGAGACCGAGGCTGATTTCCCAAGATATTGATCGTCCGTGCGACCATTTTTTCTCCGGATTGCGGCACGATAAAAAGTCGGGCAGAATGGTTGTTTACCGTGATGATCAAATTACCGCAACGAGTTACCGATCTAGCACTTGCTGTCCGTGAGAATGGCGGGCGGGCGATGCTCGTGGGTGGCTGCGTACGCGATGAATTGATGGGCGTCGAGCCAAAGGATTGGGATGTTGAGGTTTACGGCGTCGAGGCGTTGCGGCTTCGGGAACTGCTTGATGAAATGTTGGCGACGGAGAATAAAGAGGCGGAAAAGAGAGTCCGTGCTCCGGTGGTCAATGTTGTTGGTGAGGCGTTTGCGGTTTATAAGATCGGGAGCGATCTGGATGTTTCGATACCGCGACGCGAGCGGAAGGTGTCGGGCGGGCACCGTGGATTTGTGGTCGAAGGCGACCCGAAGATGTCCTTCGAAGATGCTTGTCTGCGGCGTGATTTCACGGTCAATGCCATTCTCAAAGACGCTTTGACGGGTGAGATCGTCGATCCGTATGACGGCCGCGGCGACATCGAACGAAAATTATTGCGAATGGTCTCGCGTCATACTTTTGCCGAGGACAGTTTGCGCGTTTTGCGAGCCTGCCAGTTTGCGGCGAGGTTCGAATTCGATATTGACGCTGATACGGCGGAGCTTTGCCGGACGATCGACGTTACC
>JBBRUA010000366.1:0-3330 GCA_038248245.1 Pyrinomonadales bacterium
AAACAAGGTGCGGCGAGGTAAAGGTGCCGACGCTAGTTCCCGCCGTATTACAGATCGAATCCAAAAACGCACAAACTGATCCTTTCCCGTTCGTTCCGGCGACCTGCACTTTCAAATAATTGTTCTGTGGATCGTTAAGCGCGGTCAGCAGCGTGCGAATATTAGTGAGACCAAGCTTCATCGAGGAAACTTCGTTGCCGATCGAAAGCAGGTACCTTTGCGATTCTTCGAAAGTCATGGACGCACATCAGGCAGGAATGCCTTTGTTCATCATAAAATCAAGCATCCGGACAATGGTGTCCTTCATCTCGCGGCGATCGACTACCATATCGACCATGCCGTGTTCGAGCAGAAATTCACTGCGTTGAAAGCCCTTGGGAAGTTTTTGACGGATGGTTTGTTCGATCACTCGTGGGCCTGCAAAACCGATAAGTGCTTTGGGCTCGGCGAGGATAACGTCGCCGAGCATTGCAAAACTTGCAGTAACGCCTCCGGTCGTGGGGTCGGTCAAAACGGAAATGAAAGGCAGACGCTCTTCGTGGAGCCGTGCGAGAGCGGCCGATATTTTGCCCATTTGCATCAGGCTAAGCGTACCTTCCTGCATTCGAGCCCCGCCCGAAGCTGAGAAAATAATAACCGCACCGCGTTGCTCAAAGGCCCCTTCGATCAGACGCGTGATCTTTTCACCGACCGCCGAGCCCATCGAACCGCCGATGAATGACATATCCATCGCACCCGCAAAAGTCAGATGGCCGCCGACCATTCCTTTCCCCGAAATGATCGCCTCCGGCAAACCCGAAACTTCCTTTGCCTGTTCGATCCGGTCTTTGTATGGTTTTGAGTCGGTAAATTCCAGCGGATCACCCGACGTTACTTCTTCATCCAACTTTTCATATCGTCCGTCGTCGAACAGATCATGCAAACGCCCGACCGCGGTGTAGCGAAAATGGTATCCGCAATGCGTACAAACCTCGTGTGAGTCTTTAAGTTCACGTTTATACAAAGCACTGTCGCACTCAGGGCATTTGACGAAAATACCCTCCGTCCGCACAGTTTGTTCCTTGTGCCCTTCCTTCTCTTCAATATTCGGTTTGTCCCTACGAAACCACGACATATTTACACCTTTGTTAACGAAAAATTAAGGTTAGCACACGCCTTTCGGCAAGCAAAAGAGGTGTGTTTGATTGGGGTGCATTTTCGTTGTCATCGCCCGACATCGTGTGTTACATTTAACCAGTAAAACACCAATTATAAATATATGCGATATTTCCTGACGCCGATAATACTTATTCTTTTTGCGATTCCCGCTTATTCCGCGACCAAGATCTGGGACGGCGGCGGAGCTGATGCAAATTGGCAGACGGCGGCGAACTGGTCGACCGATGTTGCACCCGTGACGGGCGATGATCTCATTTTTCCAGCCGCGGCGGCTCAACAGACCACGAATAACAATTTCTTTTTCCTCACGAGTTTCCGCTCGATCGCTGTTGAGGGCGGAACGTACACTTTCGGTGGAAATCCGATTCGGCTTACAAACGGGCTAACTGTAACCGGCGGAGTACAGACTTTCAATATAGCGATCACGCTCTCGGGCGCTCAGACGTTTTCGGCAGACAGCGGAGGCACGGCGACAGTTTTGATCTTATCGGTCGGCAGTTCGCCGCTCACGATCGACGGCCTCGGGATCGTTGGAATAGGTCTTATTTCCGGTTCAGGTTCGATAACTAAGAACGGTGCGGGTGTCGCGGCGATCTTTGCCGCCTCCGGGTTTAGCGGTGCGATAACTCTCAATGACGGAATTTTCGTCGTGGATGCCAGTATTCCAAATAGTCCGGTCACTGTCCAGAGTACGGCGCCAACCGGCACGCTCGCGTTAACCGGGTTCGGCGGCACGGGAACAGTAGGTGCGACGAATGTCACGTCCGGTGTCATCAGTGCCGGAACGCTCACTTCGCCGACCGGCGTGCTAAACCTTTCCGCCGGGCTGACTCTGACCTCGAACGGAGCTTACGCATGTAAGATCGCCGGAACTTTGCCGGGCATGAATGGCCACGACCAACTAAATGTCACCGGCACCGTAAATCTAGGGAATTCGCGACTCGCTCCGATCCCTTGGGCAGGCTTCCAGCCGGCCATCGGCGATACTTTCTTAATAATCAAAAATGACGGTGCTGACGCAGTTAACGGAACGTTTCTCGACATCCCAGAGGGTGCGATTTTCTCGGGTCCGCTAAATTCGGCATATCAGGTCAGTTATGTCGGCGGCGACGGAAACGACGTCACGATCAGACGAGTGGCCCGTGCCCAATTCGATTTCGACGGCGACGGCAAAACCGATGTCGCGACTTTTAACGCGGCCAATGCCGTTTGGGATATAAAGAATAGCGGAGGCAATCCTTCCTCGACCGGGTTTGGCCTGCCTACCGACAAGATCGTCCCGGCCGATTTCGACGGCGATAACAGAACGGACATCGCCGTATTTCGTAATGGCGTTTGGTGGATCGCGAACAGCCGAACCTCAACTGTTACCTCGACACAATTTGGCTCGGCTGGAGATGTGCCCGTGCCGAACGATTTCGACGGCGATGGACGGGCAGATCTCGCCGTATTCCGACCTTCGACCGGTACCTGGTACCAGTTGCGGAGTCTTGCCAATCAGGTATTCATTCAGCAATTCGGCTCGACCGGAGACATTCCGTTGCTTGTCGATTACGACGGTGATGGGCTGGGAGATCTCGCCGTTTACCGTCCAACCGGCGGCGAGTGGCATTTTTTCTTAAGCGCGACGAATTCTTACACCGCATTTCCTTTCGGCATCTCGACGGACAAACCAATTCCGGCGGACTACGATGGTGACGGCAGAACGGATGTCGCTGTCTTTCGCGGAACCGCAGATTCCAATCTTCCTGACTTTTACGTCTTGCTGACGGCAAATAGCAGTTACACTGGATATTCGTGGGGTCTGCCGGGAGATCAACCTGCGGTTGGTGATTACGATGGCGACGGACGTGCAGATGTCGGGGTCTTCAGAGCCGGAAGCTACGACTGGTTTTTGCTTCGCTCGACCGCCGGGTTTCAAAGCGTCTTGTGGGGCTCCGGCAACGCTAAAGCCGTTCCAAATGCCTTCGTTCCCTAAATATTTAAGCCAAAACCTCTAGCATCGCCGAATGTATGAGCCCGTTCGAGGCACAGATCGGCGGTGCGTAGATGCTAAACGTCGAACCATCGTAATAGCTAACCTGCCCGCCGGCCTCTTCTATCAGAAGCGTTCCGGCGGCGACATCCCAGGCGTGCAAACCTTCCTCCCAAAACCCGTCGAATCTGCCGCAC
>JBBRUA010000367.1:0-3324 GCA_038248245.1 Pyrinomonadales bacterium
ATCAGGACGTCTTTTTCGCGGATGGTGTTGCTGAGGTCTTTGAGGATTTCGACATCTCCCGTGGATTTAGTTCCGTCCTTATAGCTTGAGACCGCCATGAAATCGATCGACAGGTTGAGATCGATCGAACGCATCAGATCGGCGAGGAAGATACATGAGCCTTTGAGAACTCCGACGAGCACAAGGTCCTTGCCGGTATAGTCGGCGGTGATCTGGGCACCGAGCTCGACGATGCGTTGCTGGATCGTTTCGTGCGAGTAGAGAACCTCGAGATTCGGATTGGTGAATTCGGTCAGAGCGATTTGCGTTGATTCAGCGGGCATAATTTCCTTGGTATCACTAGCCGTCGTCGGTGGTTGATTGAATTTGTATTTAGAAATACTATTCAATAGACGTGTAGTTTTCAAGGCGAGGCTCAAGAAATCGACCATCCCGATAAATGTCTCACGCAAAGTACTTATGACCGACGCAAATAGAGAAAAACGCGACCGCGTGCGGGCACTTGTGGCTCAGGTGCTGTCGACAGTTCCGGTAGAGCAGGGAACGGTCAAAGCGGCGACTCCGGTCCATGTTCCGGAACATGTGGTTGTTAATTCGCTGCAGGATAAGGTAGGCAAGGAGTTTGACCGCGACGAATCGGCGAAGACGCTGATCACGGAAGATGACCTTCGCGGGCTGGAGGCGGGTTCGCGTTTGCGGGTCGCGGAGAATGTGAAGTTCACGGCGCTCGCCCAAGATATCGTTAACGAACGTCAGATCACGCTGATTACAAAGCAATCGCGGCAGAATACGACGAAGGTGCGTTCGGTGGCGATCGGTGCGGACCACGGCGGTTTTAAGTTGAAGGAACAGTTGAAGAGCTTTCTGACGGACATGGGATTGCAGGTGCGAGATTTTGGCACCGACAGCGAAGATGCAGTCGATTACCCTGACCTTGCGCATGCGGTCGCACGTTCGGTAAGCGGAAAACAGGTCGACATCGGCATCATCATCGACGGCGCCGGAATCGGTAGTGCGATGACGGCCAATAAAGTGCCAAACGTCAGAGCCGCGGCGTGTTATTCGCCGGCCCTCGCCAAGAATTCACGCGAACACAACGGTGCGAACGTTCTCACGCTCGGTGCAGGCCAGAATTCGTTCGAGGAAGTAAAACAGATCGTTGAGGCATTTGTAACAACTGATATAATTGAAGATCGGCATATGAAGCGGGTTGCAAAGATCTCGGAAATCGACCGCTCGTATCGTGCTTAGGAGACCATCAAATATGCCTCAATTAAACATCGATAACGTGACTGCGAATCCGGCCGGATTCGTGCCGCAGAAGCTTACTTACGAGGAGTTTTTGCGTGCCTATGATGGTCAATACGTAGAATTTGTAGATGATGAGGTGATAATACCGATGTCGGTAACTCAGAGACACGACGACGTTACGGGTTTTTTGTTGGCGCTATTACGGGTTTTCGTTGAAGAGAGAGGTTTAGGCAAGATCCATGGCGAACCGTACCAGATGAAAATGGTGATCGACGGAAAGATCAAAGGGCGCGAACCGGACATCTTTTTCATCAAAACTGAAAATCTCGAACATGCGAGCGAGCAGTTCTATGACGGAGCGGCGGATCTGGTTATCGAAGTTCTCTCTCCGGAAAGCGTTATCCGCGACACGCAAGATAAATTTGAAGAATATGAATCGGCCGGTGTCGATGAGTATTGGATTATCGACCCGCATCGGCGAACCGCGAACTTTTACGGTTATTACGAGAGCCGGAAATACAAGCTTTTACATCTGGGCGAGGATGGTAAATTTGAAAGTCGGGTGGTCGACGGTCTTTGGATAAATAGTGAATGGCTTTGGCAGGACGAATTACCGAAACTGTTAAACGTTCTCAAACAGTGGGAACTCGTATAATTTTTGACATAGTTAATTGATGAGCAACAATAATTACGACAAGTTGATCGATCAGATCACCGACATGGTGCTCGCGAAGATGGGCGGCGATGACGAATGTGCGACGTTTTGTCATGCGGATGTGCAGCGGATCGTTGATGCTGGGGCCCAGCGGATCGGGATCGTGCTTGGGGAGACGGCGACGGCGCGTGATTGGGCTGGTTTGATCGATCATACGCTGCTGAAGCCGGATGCGACCGAGGCGGATATTAAGAAGCTTTGTGCGGAGGCGGTGGAGTTCGGGTTTGCTTCGGTTTGCGTGAATCCCGGTTGGGTTAAAAAGGCGGCAGCATTTTTGAAGGGAAGCGGCGTTCCGGTTTGTACGGTCATCGGTTTCCCGCTCGGTGCGACGCTTCCCGATGTTAAGGCTTATGAGGCCCGCCGTTCGATCTTTAACGGCGCCCGTGAGGTTGATATGGTGATCAACATCGGAGCCCTCAAATCGGGTGACGATTGCCTCGTTGAGGATGATATTCGTGCCGTCGTCGAGGCGGCGCATGAAAATAGTATTCTCTGCAAAGTGATCATCGAGACGGCTTTGCTCACGGATGATGAAAAGGTGCGGGCGTGTCTTGCTTCAAAAAATGCCGGAGCCGATTTTGTTAAAACTTCGACCGGATTTGCGAAAGGCGGTGCGACGGCGAACGATGTCGCGCTGATGCGGCATACGGTGGGCGATGCGTTGGGCGTGAAGGCGTCGGGAGGCGTTAAAGGCATCGATGATGCCCGTGCGATGTTCGAGGCGGGAGCGACCCGTATCGGAGCTTCGGTAGGCGTTAAGATCGCGCAGGAAGCCAGCGGTATCAAATCGACGATCGTCGCAGGGAATTATTAAACCGCGGGCTGTTCAGATGCGATCAGCTTTTCGGTTTTGGGCTTACCAAATAACTTCGTGTCCCAGACCTTGCGGAGCCGAAGGGCCAGCTTTTCAACTAAATAATAAGAGATTAGCGACATGACCGCAGTTCCGATGAAATTGATCGGAAATGTGGTCAAAATGTTGTGTGCGTTGGGGTCGAAAAATGGCTGTTGCCACAGGTAGATCGAATAGCTCATGCCGCCGAGCGTTACCATTGGTGCGGCGTTGAGAGCCTTTCCAAAGACCGAATCGCTGTTCGTGACAGCCCAATCGAGGAGAAGTGCGATACAAATATTCATCGCGCTCATACTGAACCCGAGATATAAATTCGGATGGTCGTAAAGCAGATTGAACGCAATTATCAGTAGCGGCAAAAAGACAACGATGCGAGACCCGAGAAATCGGCGGTAGATCGTGTTGCTATGAAGCGACCTTCGGAATAGTGTGAGCAGGCACCCGATCGCGAGTGCGTCCATATTTGTGTGGAATCCTTTAAGGATCCAGTGACTACCGCCCCACA
>JBBRUA010000368.1:0-3323 GCA_038248245.1 Pyrinomonadales bacterium
AAGCACGACCGTCGATTGGTCCGTCCGCGAAACCGTTCGGGCAAGACTTCGTTTGATGGTAAAACGAATTTTGAGAAAGTATAAATATCCACCGGACAAGACAGAAGCAGCCATTGATCTGGTTTTAGAACAGGCAGAAACTTTGTCTGAATCTTGGGCTTAATAAACCAAATATAAAAATA
This sequence comes from Pyrinomonadales bacterium, assembly GCA_038248245.1. Lineage (GTDB taxonomy): Bacteria > Acidobacteriota > Blastocatellia > Pyrinomonadales > Pyrinomonadaceae > OLB17. Next base: position 183 of record JBBRUA010000368.1, read on the forward strand.
GAAAAACCTCTTGAAATCAAAACCATAAGCCTTAGATTTCCGTTTAAATCACTTTACGGTGAACTTCTTACATCGCAAGGTGTTCTCCTAACATCGCAAGGTCGTCTTCTTACATCGCAAGGTGTTCTCCGATCTCCGCAAGGTCGTCTCCTAACATCGCAAGGTCGTCTCCTAACATCGCAAGGTCGTCTCCTAACATCGCAAGGTCTTGTTCTAACATCGCAAGGTCGTGTTCTAACGTCGCAAGGTCTTGTCCTAACATTGCAAGGTGATGGGTTGGCGGTGGGATTTTTGGGTGTTGGTTTACTTTTTTGGGTGGGCAGAGTGGGTTATTTTTGGGTTGGTTTTGGGTGAAGATCGGGGGCGTTTGAGGGTGAAATTGGTGGGTTGCGGGAATTTGGGCGGAAAGTATTTTTTTAGGATTCCTGCCTAGGGTTCCGCTCAAGCCTGCACTCTAGGCTTGATTATTTGTCGCCGTTGGCGCACGACCGATAGGGAGTGTGAGGTTACGAAAGACGCGAATATCCATAATGCAAGAAACACCCTTATTACCGTGCGGGTTTCCGCCATTTTGGGCAACAGACTTGGGAGCGACATCGACACCGCCGTCTATAAACTCTACGACCTCACGCCTGACGAAATAAAACTGATCGAGAAAACGGCTAGATCGCAGCCTCGTTTACGAGGCTTTTCCGCACAGGGCACATAACCACGTCCCTTTAGGGCGTGGTTACGATTCACGCAGATTCACGGAGGGCGTTTTAACGTCCTTACCTCTTTCGGCTTAAGGCAATTCGGAGTAACCTTCGCGCCTTTGCGCCTTTGCGCCTTTGCGCCTTTGCGTTAAATTCTTCTCTTTTTTAAACGCAAAGAAAGCAAGGTCTTTCGCAAAGTGCACTGAGAAGGAAATCTATTTCCCGCGAAGCCGCCAAGAACGCAAAGGAAGATAAGCAGAAAAGATATTGCTTTACGTTGTTTTTTCTACTTGGCGTTCTTCGCGACTTCGCGTGAAATTGATTTGAGACATATCTCTATCCGCAAGCCTGTAAATCGAGAAAAAGGTTTAGTAAACTTGAGATCCTTACGCAAAAGTAGCGTCGTTTTTAGTCGTATCATTTTTCCGGAAATTAATACACGGGACATTTACCATTATGGCACTTTATAAAACAGCGGCTATTAGCTACAACAAATCGCGACTATTCTCGCAAAAGGCGATCGGCATTATCCAGTTTTTTGTCAGTTGCCGAACTACCGGTGAATTTGACGCGCAGACGGTCGAGGCAATTTACCGCTTTCAGGAGTCACCGAGATACGGTTTCGCTCCCGGGGCCGCGGACGGAATGGTTGGGCCTTCAACCCTCGGCGTCATAATAATGGAGCTCGACTATTTAATGCGCAAAATGGATGCCGATGTTCTGCGTGTTTACGCATACAAAATTCAAGGCCAGATGCAACCTCCGGGAAAAACTTTTCCCGTTCCGCCGCCCCCCAAGGGAGAAGATGTGAGACCGGAGCCCGAAAACCTAGGCATTAAGGAAAAAGACCTTCCCCGACAGGCTCACCTTTACGAAGTGCGCCGTCTATATCCGACGAACAAGTTAACAAGGTTCGGCGGCGGTGACCCGTGGATAGTTGGGAACTTTTACCTCGGCCTGAATGAGATTAGAAGAGTGATCGGCGGCGGAGATCCGGATATTTACTTTATTGTGGTCGAAACGAGAAGCGAGGCACTCAGGCCGTTTTTCGTTGGGAAAGTGTTTAAGCAATCGCAACGAGGCTTCATAAGCGAGAACAAGAACGAGTGGCTGGTGGACGTCGGCAGTCGGACGAGAGGCGGTCAGGCGATGATGAAAAAAGAGGTCGAGCTCCTAATGGGCGGCGTCTGTGCAGGTGTCGGAGCTTTCGGAGGGTTTGCGGCCCTTACTGCGTCTTCTATGCAATTCCTGTTGATGAATTCAGACGAGTTGTTTAAGGCAGCAAGAGGAATTCGGGAGTTGATGAAGATCGGGCAGATGCTTTCCGAGCATACACCTGAGTTTTACAAAATGAGTGTCGCCGTCTTAAAACTGTCTATTGTAAAAACGCCCAAGGCATTGTGGTCAGATGAATACGGCAGTGTTCGCCTGGCAGGCGAACTGGCAATGATCGTCGGTGAGGCCGTCCTGTTAAAGCGCGTCAAATCTCTCGGCCTTGTGTCGGCACTCGCGATCAAAATGATGCAGGGTTTATTCGGAAAATTGACCGATGCGGCGACGATCGCACTTGCAGGGGAAGATCTGGTCGACTACATGAAACAGTATGATTCTTCGTTCGATAGTTTCCGGGCAAGACTGATGCTAACCGAGATAAAAGAAAAATGGCACATTGTAGGTCCGGCGTTGACGGCATTTAAGGCAGCCGTCGATCAAATGGTCGGAGCGTAGTGCGTGCCGTCCTCGATGGCCCAACGCTAGCTCCATCGAGGGATCAGCCATTGTTCAAATCTTTAACGAAAGGCTAAAGGGTAGATGTGGCTGGTTAGAGGCTTCGTGCTGGGTCGTTCGGTTTACATCAGAAAAGAACGAGTATGTTGGAAACTTTTCTATCGATTATCCTGTGACGATCTCGTAGGCTGACAAAAGCACGAAATTTAGCCCCGAATTACATGAATTTGAGGAGATCATTCCCTATTCAAGACATTCCTGTTATTCATAGCTAATCTTCTTCTCGGTGTGATAGTTTTAGTTTAATGAAAATCGAAAGAGACAGCTTCCCGGTCCCATCGAAGATCGTTTGCGTCGGGAGAAATTACGCTGAGCATGCGAAAGAGCTCGGTAATGAAGTTCCAACGGCGCCATTGTTGTTTTTAAAGGCTCCGTCGTCGTTGTGTTTTAATAATGACGAAATAGTTATCCCTAAACAATCACATCAAGTTGAACACGAAGCTGAACTTGCGGTTATTATCTCGCAGAAGTGTAAGGACTTAGATGATGGCGTTAATGTAAAACATTACATTCAAGGCTATACCTGTTTGAATGATGTAACTGCCCGAGATATTCAACGCAATGACGTGCAATTCACTCGCGGTAAGTCATTTGATACATTTTGCCCCGTCGGCCCGGAGATTGTTGCGGATCTGGACACGACAGATCTTGCAGTTCT
>JBBRUA010000369.1:0-3309 GCA_038248245.1 Pyrinomonadales bacterium
GGTGCCGAAAGGTTTAAGGCATGTGCGGAAATGTTTTCCGCTGGTGCCGAAAGGTTTAAGGCATGTGCGGAAATGTTTTCCGCTGGTGCCGAAAGGTTTAAGGCATGTGCGGAAACGTTTTTCGCTGGTGCGGAAATGTGTTCCGCAAGCATTTCTTTCCTGTCAGGGCGACTTATATTCCGGAGAAGAAACATTAAAACGCTGTCTCACAAGCTAAAAAGGTGTCTCGGATGTTATGAAAGGTGTCTCGAAAAGTTTTTGAGTGTTCTCAAAACATTTTTGAGAGGTCTCGAAAGATTAGAAAGGTGTCTCGAAATGTTTTCAAGGTGGCTCGAAAGTTGTTGGGCGGTCTCGACGAGGATATTGAGTAATTTTGAACCCGATCAGAACTGTTTCAAAACCTTATCTTCGGGCTTCGCCCGTTGATGTGCGGAAAAGCTATGCTTTTCCGGGATGATTAAATAACGCTTGCGGCTACGCCGCCGCTTCGGACGGGCGGCGTAGCCGCGGTGAATTGAGAAGAGCAACGGTGAAGCACAGCTTCACCGCACATCGAACGGCGTAGCCGTAAAGAGTTTAGCTCTTCAACACACATCGAACGGCAGAGCCGTCAAGAGCTTAGATCTCGCAAACTGATCGGCGGAGCCGTAAAATGAAGTAATGAGAATATCGCGGGACAAACCTTGCTATTATCTGACCTCGGTCGCAAAAGGGTCGCAATCACAAATACTCGCTCTGGCAACATCACCCGAACGCATTCAGCATCTTTGGCGAAGACACGATGATGCAGAAGGTGCATTACGTTCATCAGAATCCCGTGCGAGCCGGTTTGGTCGAACGGGCAGAAGATTACCGCTTTTCAAGCGCAAGACTCTGGCGAGGCAATCCTTCGGAAGATGAACCGTTTACCACAGATCACAGCAAAATAGATTGGCGGGCTTCGTAGCCGCGAGGCTCTTATGTCCTCCGCGTTGAAATTAAACGCTGGAGGACGCTTTTATTTGATTAGCGGGCGAGTCTTAGGTGTGAGATGTTTGGGTTTTGGATGGCTAACTGCGGCTTTGTGGGCGGGAGGATGTTTTGCCAGCGGGTTTTATCGTCGAGGAGAATTTCGATGTCGGCGGCCTTTAGCGGTTTTGAGAACAGGTAGCCCTGGCCGTATTCGCAGCCCAGTATTCGGAGCTGATGAAACTGATGGATGCTCTCGATCCCTTCTGCGACGACCTTAAGATTCAACGCTTTGGCGAGCGCGATGACCGTGCGGACGATCTCGCCGTTTTCGGTGTTCTCTTCCATCGCACTTACGAACGAGCGGTCAACCTTGAGCAGATCGATCGGGAATTTGTGCAGGTAACTAAGGCTCGAGTAGCCCGTTCCAAAGTCATCGATGCTGATCTGCACGCCAGTTTCCTTGATCTGTCTGAGCATCAGGATCGCGATCTCGGCGTTATCCATCACCGCACTTTCGGTTAATTCAAGTTTGAGCGACGACGGCGATATTCCGGTCACACGGATGACTTCCTCGATCTGACCCACCAGTTCCGGATGGGCGAAATGCTTACCGGATAAGTTCACCGCAATGCTCAGCGGAGTCGTACCCGGTGATCGCTTTTGCCATTCCACGATCTGCCAGCACGCCGAGTGAAGTATCTTGATCGTCATCGGCACGATCAGGCCCGTGCTCTCGCTGATCGGGATAAATTCGTTGGGCGGCACCAGCCCGCGTTGCGGATGATTCCAGCGAACGAGAGCTTCGAATCCGGCGAGTGAGGCAGTTTCGAGACCGATTATCGGCTGATAGTAAACTTCGAACTCGTCCCGCTCGAGCGCAAACCGAAGGTCCGTCTCAAGCTGCAGCCGCGTCACCGCCCGGGTGTGCATCTTCTGGTCAAAAATCACATGCGGCTCCTGCTGGTCCTTCGCGTTGTACATCGCAATGTCTGCGTCACGCAAAATGTCCTCCGCCTCAGCGTATTTCGAATTGCCGAACGCAATACCGATCTTCACCTCCGTAAATACCTGACGGCCGTCGATCGTGTAAGGTTCCGCGATACGTTTCGCCAGCCGTTCGGCAAACGACGTCGCTTCATCTTTTCGCAGCAGATCGGTCAAAATGATCCCGAATTTGTCGCCGCTAAATCTTCCGACCAGATCCTGCTCCCGGATCATATTCGAAAGCCGCTTGCCGACATGCTTGATCAACCGGTCGCCGATCGAGTGGCCGAGACTATCGTTGATCGTTTTGAAACGATTGAGATCGAGCAGCAGGATCGCGAAATTCATCTCGCTGTTATCGCGGCTCTGCTGCAGCAAAACTTTCAGCGTATCGATAAAAAAGTTTCGATTCGGCAAGCCCGTAAGTCCATCGTGATACGCTGCGTGACGGAAATTTTCGTGACTTTCCTGCAAAGCTTCGCCGCTGCGCTCTAACTCCTCGACGTAATGCTCGAGTTCCTTGATGTGGTTCTCAGCCTGTTCGGCACGGTCCCTTTCCGATTCTTTCGCGAGTTCCGATGTCTTTCGAACGTCGTTCACAAAATGGCGGAACGTCAGATACATAATGCCGAAGAATCCGACCACGCCCACGAATAGCAGAATGTTTACCTGATCGAGAGCCTTCAAAATAAGGCCTGCCATGATCGCACCGCTAACGTACATGAAGACCGCATCGAAACAGTTCTCTTTCCAGACCTTCCACAACGAACGGCTGTTTTTGATCGCCGAGAATACCGATGCCGCGATTGAATTAACCGCAAAAAGACACACCGACATTACGCCGAGCAGCCATATAAAGCTCGTCAGATCGCGCCGCTCGAGAATGATATTCGTCGGGCCAAAAATATAGGCGACCGCTTGGGATGCGGTGAAAACAGCGATCGCAGCAACCATTGTGTTGATCGCTATCGTTCGTGTTCTGATCGCGAGCCCCTGTCGCCGAAGGTTGACGGATGCAATGGCTGTTTCCAATGCGGCCAGCAAGAGCGCGATATCGCCGCCGTAAATGACCATCGCGATAATGATCAGTGCGTCCGAGATCGTCAGGTGGATATCGATCCGTGGAAGTTGTATACGGAGAAAACAACTGCAAAAAATCGTAAGGGCCGCCAAACCGATGACGCCGGCGTCGATCCTTTCGAACGGATTCGTAGACAGAGCCCAGCCTACGGCAACGAGGGCAAGCGGCACAAGTGCGAGGGTGTAAAGGTTGAGAAATTTGTCTTTTCTGTCCATTTATCGGTCTAGGAAGGCCCGTGAAGATGTAGATTTTATTCGGCGTTCTAGAGGGTGCGGATGGTCGCCGGCAATTGA
>JBBRUA010000370.1:0-3305 GCA_038248245.1 Pyrinomonadales bacterium
AGAAACGTCAGCATAGGAACTCCGCGTAGCGAATTTGCCGGCTCGACATTTTCGCCTGACGGTAAGACGCTCTTTGTAAACCTGCAGGGTGCGGGCGTTACATTTGCGATATGGGGCGACTGGGCCAAGTTTAAGGCCTGAGCCGGATTTGATAAACTATTGGTGAAATGGAACTAGCTGTAGAGAAATACAAGGTCGCGAACGAACCATACTATTTACCGGTCAAAGACGAGGTCGAGCTGTTTGAAGCGGCGTATGCCGCGAAGCTGCCGACGATGTTGAAAGGCCCGACGGGCTGCGGCAAAACGCGCTTCGTCGAGTACATGGCGTATCGACTGAACCGTCCGCTGATCACCGTCGCCTGTCACGAAGACCTTTCATCGACCGATCTCGTCGGCCGCTTTCTGCTCGAGGGTGATGAGACGGTCTGGCACGACGGACCGCTGACGACCGCCGTTCGTGCGGGTGCGATCTGCTATCTCGACGAGGTCGTCGAGGCACGCAAAGACACGATCGTCATCATTCACCCGTTGACCGACGACCGCCGCCGTCTGCCGATCGAAAAACGCGGCACGGTGATCGAAGCCCCGCCGGAGTTCATGCTCGTCGTGTCGTACAATCCGGGTTACCAGTCAATTCTGAAAGACCTGAAGCAATCGACGCGTCAGCGATTCGTTGCTATGGAGTTCGACTATCCGCAACCTGAGGCCGAGGCCGAGATCGTCGCCAAAGAAGGCGGCATCGACATCGAAACCGCCGCTGACCTCGTGAAAATTGGTCAAAAGGTGCGCAACCTTCGCGGCCACGGCCTCGAAGAAGGTGTCTCAACCCGCCTCCTCATCTACGCCGCCCAAATGATCGCCCAAGGCATCTCCCCCATCGCCGCCGCCGAGGTAGCCATCTGCTCACCCATAACCGACGACCGCGAACTCCAACGAAGCATCAGAGAGATCGTGACGACGATAATCTGATCAGGAATGCCTGAGTAAATGACAGGCTCGTTTGTAGCGGAAATATATGAAAACAATATTTGCAGCAACACTTTTATTTATTGCGTTGGCGTTTGGTTTAGCTGTTAGTGCTCAAACGGGTCAGTACGCCGTGCCTCGCGGGGTGCCGATCGAGCGTCTGGTGAAGCAGAATTTCCCCGCGTATTTCGGCCGTCGGCAGAGCTATCCGAAATTGGCGCCTGAGAGTTTTTTTCCTATCGGCTGGTCAAAGGACGGCATGTTCGCCTATTACGTCGAGCCGGTCGACGAAGCGTGTGGCTGTTATTTTGGACAGCTTTTCATTCAGGATATGCGTACGGACAAGGTCGTCTGGGAATTTAAGTACAGCCAGGACAGCACTTACGAAGGTGCCAAGATGACCGGCCCCGGCGATCTGCAAAAGCTGTGGGCAGAGAACCAAAAGCTATTCTCCGAGAAGCTCGCTGAAAATGGCATCGTCGCTCGTCCGTCGGTGATGCTCGGCAAGGCATTCGTCGCGAATCGCCGGAGCTATACTGCAAAGCTCGTTGAAAAGCGTGGCCCGAACCCTGACGACTACGAGGATCGAGTCAACTATTACACAGTATCGCTCAGGTCTGCGAAACTCGGATCGAAGAAGGTCTTTACCTCCGCAGATCACACAAAGGCCGAGTACTGGTTCATGCTCGACGCAGGTGTCATCGGCGTCATAAAGAGCCCGTTCGAAAACCGCGTCGCCATCATCGCCATCGAAGTTAAACGCGGCTACGAAGGCCCGCCGCACACCGGCGATATCCGTATCGTCGGATCTGATCTCACTAGCGGCTTTGGTAAATAATTCCAGTGATAAGGTACAGCGTGGGCGACAAGTTCAGATCAATTTGCGAAACCGCGGTAATTTTTCACGGGAGAATTCATGAAACTTGAGAGTAAATGATTCTCCTTTGACATTAATTTAGGTAAATTTTTATTATCAGAATTTAGCGCAATACTTTTCCCCCGAACAGTAAATACCAACAGACTAATTAATATTGATAGGAGATAAATTATGAGCTCGATAGTGAAAGGACTACTATTCATCGTGTTCGGGTTATTAATGCTCGCATGGTTCGCGTATGGAATAATGTCTCCGCCTACCCGGATGAGCGAAACTTACTCAATGGATTGGGTGATGATATTTATCAGGCTCATCGGAGCACTATCTTTGTTGGTCGGCGGTGTGGCTCAACTATTTCAACGGCGACCGCGTCAATAACGATGACTAACAATACAAAGTTACTATTAGGTTGCGGCGGCACTATTTTAATAGTGGCTGTGGCCATCTTATGCATCGCAGCTTTCGCTGCGTACAAAGGCTATTCGTTGTATGCAGACAGTGACAGCGGCGGACGCGTCTTCGGAGCGACAACCGATCAGGAGGGATGCCTGAAAGAAGGATTACGCCGTGGTGAGTATACGACCTCTGACAAGCTCGACCAATTTACTAACGGCACTTTTGTGCAAGGATGTTTGGAAGTCAGCCGCCCAGTCGAGAATTTCTGCGACGGTGTTCCTGCGGTATTTGACAGAGACGCTCAATCTAAATGGGCGAAAGGTGAATGCCAAAAAGCCGGGCAAAACGACAATACGGGCTGCCTGCAGGTTTATAACGAGAAACACACATTTTGCGGATTCCCCAACCCGTCACGCGGCGAAAAGTAAACACAACCATCTATGCCTAAAATACACGTAGTTGCGCATCTGCTTTCTAAGCCTGAGACCGTTGCGGAGACGCGGGAGGTGGTTGAGGGGTTTGTCGAACCGACTCGGGCCGAGGCCGGGTGCATCGTCTACGAACTGATGCTCAATAATGCCGATCCGACCGACTTCACGTTTGTCGAAGAGTGGGAAAGCGACGAAACGCTCGACGCTCACCTACGCTCGCCGCACATCACCGCATTTCAGGCTCGCGAAGCCGATCTGCTCGCCTCACCACCCGACATTCGGCGGTACACTTTGATCAAATAGATGCACGATCGTGGAAAAGTCGCACCGAATAGTAAAAACATCGCTTATCTTTTACCCATCATCGCCCATCATTTATAAAACTTAACTATAAGTTTATTCATGATCGCACCACATTTATAAAAACACGCTATGATTTGATGCAACTTCACTGATCTTTGATTCAGCCTTGAACGTGTTTAATCCTTCATCGCTTATCTTTTATCAGTGCTCTTGCACATTCAATAAAATGCATTATCGTATTAAGCGTATCGGTATAGAGGTGTGAAAATCGACCCTGTAATAGATCTAGTTCAGTGGAATCGGTGACTGTGTTGGTTTACGATAGAATCG
>JBBRUA010000371.1:0-3283 GCA_038248245.1 Pyrinomonadales bacterium
GCCCGCGCGTCCTCCTTCGACATTCCGAGGTGCAACCGCAGGCCTTCGCCGATCTGCTTGCCGATGCGCATCACTGGGTTGAGCGAGGTCATCGGGTCCTGAAAGATCATCGCGATGCGTTTGCCGCGGATCTTTCGCACCTCCGAGATCGGCAGGCCGAGCACGTCGATGCCGTCAAAAATTACCTTGCCGCCCGCGATCTTTCCCGGCGGTTCGGGAATGAGGCGCATCACGGAAAGATTCGTCACCGATTTGCCCGAGCCCGATTCGCCGACGATCCCAAGCGTCTCGCCCTTCGTCAATTCAAACGAAATGCCGTCAACCGCCTTGACCACGCCGTCCTCGGTCTGAAAATAGGTCTTGAGGCCGTCGACCGAAAGAATTATGCCGTTATTGCCCATCGATCAAAATTTCCTCGTCTGCGGATCGAGGGCGTCGCGGATGCCGTCGCCTAGAAAATTCAGCGAAAATAGTGTCAGTGCCATCGTCACTCCCGGAAATATTAGCTGCCACGGAAAGATCGCAATGTTCTTAATGCCGTCGGACGCGAGGCTGCCCCACGAAGCGAACGGAGCCTGCACGCCTAATCCTAAAAATGAAAGAAACGCCTCGGTGAGCATCACGCTTGGGACGGTCAGCGTGGCGTAGACTATCACGGGGCCGAGTGCATTCGGCACAAGATGCCTAAATATGATGCCGAATGTCGAAACACCGGTCGCCTTTGCCGCCAGCACAAATTCCTGATTCTTGAGCGACAATATCTGCCCGCGAACGACACGGGCCATCGTGAGCCACGACACCAGACCGAGTGCAAAAAACAGCAGAAATATCTGGCTCAGGCCTTGATTACCGGCACCGCCGATCTTTTCTGCGGGCCATTTGATCCAATCGGGTGTGTTTGGCCCGCCGAAAACCGAAAGCAAGACGATGACGATCAGAATGTACGGGATCGCATAGATAATATCGACGATCCGCATCATAATGTTATCGATGCGCCCGCCCAGATAGCCGGCGACCGCTCCGAACGAGACGCCGACGATCAGTGAGACAAACGTCGAAATAATACCGACCATTAACGAGATGCGGCCGCCTTGCAGTACGCGTGCAAGCATATCGCGACCGGCTTCGTCAGTGCCCATCGGGTGGGCTAGCGACGGCGGAAAGGATTTGATCAGGTCTCCGTCCTGAGGGATAAAATCCGAGGTCAATCCCATCGTGACGCGGATAATATATGGCCCGACGACAACGAGCAGCACCATCAGCGCCAGCACGACGAGGCCGAAAACCGCCAGCTTATTTTTCAACAGGCGCTTCCATGCGTCGCGAGCGAGCGATGTGCCTTTGACCGGTTTTTGAATTTCTGCCATAAGCCTATTCGAAACGGATACGCGGATCGAGAAATCCGTAAGAAATGTCAACGATCAGATTGAACAGCATGATCAAAATGGATAAGAATGCAACGATCCCAAGAGTCAGCGGCTCGTCACGGTTCAGGATCGACTGAATGAAAATATTGCCCAGGCCCGGGATCGAGAATACTCGTTCGACGACCACTGTGCCGGCAAGCAGTGCCGCGAGAGCCGGGCCGGTGAACGAGACGACCGGTATCAATCCGCCGCGGATGGCATGACGCAGCAGCACGGTTTTCTCGTCTAAGCCTTTGGCACGCGCCGTGCGGATATAATCGGAGCGCATAACCTCGAGCATACCGGCACGCGTCAGGCGTGCGATGTACGCCGCGTAGATCGCCGATAGTGTGATCACAGGCAGTACAATGCTCGATATTCCACCCCAACGGGCCGGCGGAAAAATATAGATACCAAGCGCAAATGCGAGGACCAGCAGCGGCCCGAGGACAAAATTGGGCACAGAAAGGCCCAACATCGCGAGCGCCATGGAACCGTAATCGAACGATGAATTTTGCTTTAGAGCGGCAATTACGCCGGCTGTCAGCCCAAGAGCGAGTGCGAGTATATATGCCAAAATGCCTATCGTCGCCGAGTAAGGCAAATGTCTGGCAATGATCTCGTTGACGGTCTGGTCCTGATATTTTAGCGAACTGCCGAAATCGCCCTTTACAACATTAAGGATCATAATGCCGTATTGCTCATACCAAGGCTTATCGAGACCGTATTTTTTCTTGATATTGGCTTCGATCGCCGGCGGCAATTTCTTTTCAGACGAATAAAAAGTGCCCGGAGCGATCCGGATCAGGCCCCACGTCAGAGTCACGACGAACAGAGCCATCGGGATAATGATCAGCAGTCTTCTGAGAATGAAACTTAGCATCTTATATTTCGATCATTGAGCCTTCGCCTTTGCCGCCTTTTCCATCTCGTCCTGGGTGGCTTTCAGTTTATTGACCTCGTCATCGACCGCCGGATCGCTGGAGCTCATAATATCGTCGACATTGTTCTCCCATTTGTTTGGATCCTGTTCAATATAGACAAATTTCCAGGGAAAAAGCGTTCCCGGATTTGGGTACATGCCTTTTACGTAAGGTTTTTTCATCCAGCTTGTGCCATTAGTGCCAAGCGGGATTATGATCTGCTGCTGCGAGATATAAAACTCGGCGCGTGCCAGTTTTTCAAAACGGCTTTGGATATCGACCGTACTATTTGCGTCCTCGAGCATCCGGTCATATTTCGGGTCCCACCAGCCGGTCCCGCCCTCATTTGCTTTGGAGTAATAAAGTCCGAGGAATGTATATGGATCCATGTAATCGCCGACCCAGCCTCGCCGTCCAAATCCGTCAAAGTCAACCTTGTTTATCAGCGGCAGGAAGGTCCGGAATTCCATGTTTTTGAGGGGAATCGTAATTCCCAGATTCTGCTTCCATTGCGCCTGCATAAACTCGGCAACCGCTTTATTACTCTCCGCCGTATTGTAAGTGATGCTGACCTTATCCACCGGAAATGTGGGACAGCTATATCCGCTTCCGCTCTTTTGAACCGGAAAGCCGGCGTCCGTCATTAATTTTCTCGCCTTTTCAGCATCAAATATCCGCGCTTTCCACTGTTCGAGCGTTCCGCCCTGCTTTTTTAGCTCCTCGGTGAAGATCTTCGTTCTCGCCTCTTCGTATTTCGGAAAGATCCCCGCGGGCGTCATGTCAATTAGCGGTTTTAGCGTCTTGCGAAATTTAGAAAGCGATTCGCGATCGATCGCAAGTGCAAATGCCTGCCTCACTTTGATGTTGTCCATCGGCGGCCGCTTTATGTTGATTACGTAAAACTCGGTCGCAACCTCAGGGAAATTCAAGTATTCATCTTTGTATTGGCTAACC
>JBBRUA010000372.1:0-3276 GCA_038248245.1 Pyrinomonadales bacterium
ACCAAACTCGAACAGACCTATCCCGACTATTTCTCAAAATACTCAATGGTCACTTTCCGCGAAGATATGCCGTATTCGGTCGCGAAAGAGAAGGGCAATGCTCAGGACCGGTTGTTGATGGAGATATCTGCGAGTGTGGAGAATGTAAACGAACTAAATTTGACCACGGTTTTTTCAACCATAAAATCTCTTAATTAAGTGGCGAAGAAAAAAATACAAGGAAGATGTCAGATTTGCGGCGTGTCGGGAGACCTGTCCTTCGAGCATGTTCCTCCAAAAGCTGCGTTCAATAGTAAACCAGTAATTCGCGTAAATTTTGAAACAGCAATGAGTTTGGGGCCAGATGAAATCGCGAAGGGGCCAATTGAACAGCGTGGAATGGGAGTTCACAGCTTGTGTGTCAAATGCAACAATAATACCGGAAGTTGGTATGGAGGTAATTTTGTAAATTGGTGTTATCAAGGCATGGAAATCCTTGAGAGATCCAATGGAAATCCGACCTTAATATATTTGAATTACATATTTCCACTAAGAATTCTAAAGCAGGTTGCGACGATGTTTTTTTCTGTAAATATGGACGGGTTTCAAGCTGCAAACCCCGAATTGGTTCGCTTTGTGCTGAATAAAGAATCAAAATATCTACCCCCGAAATACAGATTTTTCGTTTATTACAATGTTGAGGGGCGTTTTAGATCGGTGGGGATTATTGCAGCACTAAAATTTGATGGAAAGGCCGAAACAAGTGTTTTTTCAGAAATCACCTACCCACCGTTCGGTTATGTGATGACGCTAGATAGTAATCCGCCCGATAACCGATTAGTCGAAATCACTCATTTTTCGAGATACGGTTACGACGACTTCCTTGTTTCTGAATTAAAACTGCCCACATTGCCGGCGCATACGGCTGTTCCTGGGGATTATAGGACTAAGGACGAAGTCTATCGAGACGCGACAGCTTAATGTTATTTTCAAACGGAATTGATCTATCCATACCACTTCACTTCAACGGTGAGCAGCCTAATGCCTTTGACGTTGAATTCGCAACATCGAAGGCGATCGGCGATACGCGCGAGGGGTCGAGTGTTAACTTTGAGCAATCTACCTTTATTCCGCATTGCAACGGGACGCATACGGAGTGTGTGGGGCATATTATCGATGAACGGATATCGGTGTTGGATTGTTTGAGAGATGTGTTTGTGGCCGCGGTCTTGGTCTCGGTGGAGCCGGTGCAGGTTGGGAAAGGTGCTGTGATCTCATTGGCGGTGTTGAAGCATGCTGGGGTTCAACCGCCCGCTACCGCAGGCGGTACTGACAGGGCGACGGCGTTGATCGTGAGGACGCTGCCGAATGACGACAGTAAGCTGATACGTCGGTATGGCGAGGAAAATATTCCGCCGTATTTTGCCAGCGACGCGATGGAATACATTGTCGAGAGCGGTTTTAAGCATCTGCTGGTTGATATGCCGTCGATCGATCGGATTTTTGACGAGGGGAAGCTAACAAATCATCGAATATTCTGGAACGTCCCGCCCGACAGTCGGGAGATCAACGACCAAACCCGGATCCATTCCACGATCACGGAACTAATTTACGTTCCAAACGAAGTCCCCGACGGCGAATATTTATTAAATCTGCAGATCGCCCCGTTCGTTTCAGACGCGACGCCGAGCCGGCCAGTTTTGTTCTTGTCAGTACCGCCTGCGTTAGCGGGTGGTTGAACATAGCAAATCGACCTTTAGCTAAAACTTTAACTCGATTCGTCTTAACCACCCGCTGACGCAGGTGGTACCGAACTATTCCACCGCGTGTTCGATGGCTCTTTTAAGATCGGTGTACTTGAATTCGAAACCAGCGTCGAGGAGGCGTTTGGGTAGAACTTTTGTGCTGGCTAGCAATAAAGCGTCACCCATTTCTCCGAAGATCATTGAGACGGCGAACTCCGGTATGGGTAAGAATGTCGGACGGTATAAAACCTCGCCGAGGGTTTTTGTGAAATCGTGATTCGTCACGGGATTTGGGCTGACGGCGTTGACGGCTCCGCGGACGTTTTCGTTTTCGATGGCGAAATTAATGATCGCGATCTCGTCCTCGAGCGAGATCCAGCTCATCCATTGCTTGCCGCTGCCGACAACACCGCCGACGCCGAGTTTAAATGGCAACAGCATCGTCGAAAGGGCGCCGCCGTCCTTGGACAGAACGATGCCGGTACGAAGAAGAACGGTGCGAATGCCGGCGTCTTCAGCTCGGCGCGATTCGGCTTCCCACTCTTTCGAGATGTCGGAGAGGAAAGTGTCGCCGGCGGCGGACGATTCGGTTACCTCTTCGTCGCCGCGTTCGCCGTAGAATCCGATCGCGGAAGCCGCAATGAATGTGTGCGGTTTATTTTTGAGCTTTGAGATGGCGTCGACGACGTTTCGGGTGCCGAAGACACGGCTGTCGCGGATCGCCTTCTTCTTTTCGTCGGTCCAACGAAGTCCGCTAACACTCTCGCCGGCGAGATGGACGACGACATCGACGCCCTCGAGTTTGGCGGGGTCGGCAAAGCCTTCCTCGATGCTCCACTTAATGTGTTTATCGTCCTTCGGCTCACTCCGCGAGGCGAGCAGCATCTCGTAGCCCTTCGCCTCGAACGACGCTTGCAAAGCCTTTCCGATCAATCCGCTAGCACCGGTTATTAGAACTTTCATAATTAGATAGTACAGTAGCAGGTAGCCAGAAGTCAGTAGCCAGTAGCCAGTAGTCGGTCGTCAGAGGTCGTTGGTCAGTAGCCAAAATAAGAATTGCACGCGATCGCAGATGCTGACTACTAACTACTGGCTTCTGGCTACTTCTTCCGCAGGTCGTTTTGGACGAAATTTACTAGGAGGTCGATCTCGCGTTTAGTGAGGATGTCGCGGAAGGGAACCATTCCGTTGCCGCCGTTTGCAATGTGGTTGTAGATGTCGGCGTCGGACTTGTATTTATGTTCGCCGTCGCGGATGTTGGGGATTATTCGGCCGTCGTCGAGCGTTTTGCCCTCGGCTTCGGGGCCGTGACAGATCGCGCAGTTCTGGCGAAAGAGCGTCGCTTCGTAGGCTTTGCTGTCGGCGATCGAGTAGCGTTTGTTCCCTGCACCACCGCAAGCGGCAACGCCAACAAAGGCTCCGAGGAACAGCACCATACCTTTGATAAACGACGGTTTCATATCAATATTGTCGCGAAAAATGCTTTTGGACGCAATTAAACCACTAACCTTCCCTTCGTGAGCGTAATTTTTTGCCTTGTGATCACTTCCCA
>JBBRUA010000373.1:0-3265 GCA_038248245.1 Pyrinomonadales bacterium
ATCATCGTAATCTTCCTTCCACCACGAAGTCTCCGGCGACGGCGGATCAAATCCGTCAAGCCACAGGTGAAAACGTTGCTGGATGCGATTAGGCAGAATCGATTTTACCGGACCGGCTAGCGTCGGCAAAAGCGGGATCTTTTCTTGTGTATGTAGAGGAAGTGCTCCGACGATCAACACAGCCATGACGAGTAGAACGCTGCCGACTAAGACAAATCGCTGTGAAAAACGACGAACGGCGACAAGGTATAACGTCGCGTAAACCGATCCAAATACCATCATCTGCCCAAAGTCTTTTAGTACAAAAAATGGAAGAAAGGGAAGTAGCGCCATGAAGACAAGCGGTAAAACGTCTTTAGCCCTTGGAACTCCCCAGTAGGTTCGGGCAAGGTTCTTGTATAGAATTGCAAGAATTGCTGCGAAACCAATCAGAAACGGTATTTTTGCCGGTTCCCAAGGCGTCATGTTACCAAACGATTTTCCGGCACGGGACGTTATCGCCGCGAATAATAATGGGACGAGCGTTAAAATTACGATAAGAAAACCGTTATTCTGTAAAAATCGTAGAACATCATCACGCCGCATCGCTATAAAGACGAAGATCAGGCAACCGATGCCGAACAGAGGTATGAGCGTATTTCCAGACAAAAGTAGTCCGGAAACAGTTGTATTCGATGGTCTAAATTTTTCCTTCTCAAGGTTTACCGGTTCGGCGGGTGTCGCGGGAAGGCCCATCAGTTCCTTCTTTTCGGGAGAGTAGTTCTCCTGAATATAGTGCATCTGGATCGTGTGAATCTTTGCCTCACGTTCTTTAGCGATAGCTCGGAGCTTGAGATGAAGCATCGCACGGGCTTTTTCTCTATCCGACATGTCGGAGTTCTGCACGCGTGCCCGATCTGAGCTATCGATATCGGCGACGTATTCGTGGTCGGAAAAAAGACGGTATTGCACCGTCAAACCTATCGAAAATAAAAGGACGCAACTCGTGTAAAGGGTCCAATTGCCTTGGAATCGCAGAAATCGTTTAAAAATGATCGGCAAGATCGCGAGCAATCCGATCAGCGCAAGATTGCGGACCGCTCCGGGGACACTTGTTTCGTAACCACGAATCAACGCTCCGTAATATATGGAATAGTGAGCGATCGCCGTTAGAAACACGATCAGCGCGAGAATAAAAAAATGTGACGAGGTACGGTTCTTCAAACGTTATCTACCTTTCTTCTTTCCCGGTTTTGCCGGAGCTGCCGGTTTGGGTCTATATTTCTCGCCCAGGAGTCCGAGCTGTCTTGCCTTTAAAATAATGTCAGCCGCGACCGGCCCGGCTGTCCCGCCACCGTATTGTCCGGCACCGATCCCTTCGAGGACGACTGCGATCGCGAGCTGTGGATTCTCGATCGGAGCGATGCAAATGAACCACCCATCGGTTCTGCGGTAGGTTAGATAATCTTTGTATTCAACCGTCTCACCGTTTGGGCCTTTCTTTTTTTTCAGCACGAACTTCCGTTCGCCGGTTCTTTCATCATAAGCCGGAACGCCATCCTTCTCAGCGGTGCCGGTTTTTCCGCCTACCACGATCCCGGTTCCGGCAAGTGCTGCTTTGACACGACCACCGGTTCCGCCTGATTCTTCGGTAACGGTCGACATTATATCCCGAACCATTGACGCTTGTTGTGGCGTAAGAACCTGAGAGAAAATCTGCGGCTCAATATCGGCCTCGATCTTTGGCTTCATTAGGCGGCCATGCATATTGCCTGGGGCCGAGGCGATCAAAGCCATTTGAAACGGCGTCATCTGCGAGGCCAAACCCTGGCCTATACCCTCAAGCCCAAAATCGAAAAGCGTGAGATCTTTTCCCGTCACCATGGTTGAGCGGACAGGGCTGATCGAGTTTGCGATCCGTTTGTTGCTGGTGTTCCAAACTTCCGGAAAAAACCCCTGTGTTAGGGCTTCCTTAGCTTTCTCAACCGGCGAAATCCCTAATACTCTGGCTGTTTCTGCCATTCGCTCGCGTCCAAGGCCATTTGCGAGCTGCGCGAAATACTGGTTACTCGAAACCCGGAACGCATCCCTAAGAGGAGCGTTGGTCATACAAAGGTCGCAGTTTCCCCCGGCATCGCAGATAGGCCGCGAACCGCGAAATGGCGTATAGCATGGCGGATCGTTACTAGCGGGAAGATCGTCGTAAAGGAGGCCTTCCTTTCCGGCTCGAAAAGCTGAGATCATAGTCATCAACTTGAAAGTCGAACCGGGAACATAAAACTCTCGCGTCGAACGGCTTAACAGCGGTTTATTCGCTTTATCAGCTTCTAACTGTAAATACCCGTCGAGGGTTTCTACTTGGGAAAGTTTGTAGGAAGGGTTTGAATAGATAGCGAGAACGTCGCCAGTCTGAGGATTCATCACAACGATCGCTCCTTTTTTCCCTTCGAGGAGCTTTGCGGAGTAGGCTTGCAATTCGCGGTCGATCGTTACTCGGACATCCTTTTGTTCGGGCTCGGGCTTGCGGTATTTGGTCAGGATTTCCCACGCTTCCGGCATTGGATCGACCTCGCGTTTGTAGAGTGTCCGTTCCAGTCCAGGTGTGCCCCGTTCCGTTCCGAGGAGGTGAGCCATCTCTTTTTCAAGCGGGAACGATCGATCGATGCTGCCGTCTTTGCCAATTTTGTAAGAAGCCAGAGCCGCGTCCAGTTTGCCGGTACGGTCGAGCATCCATCCTCTAAGTGTGGCGGCCGTTGTGCGGCGATTGCGCAGGTCTTTATAACTTAACGCCTGCATCTGACTGTCGGAATTATCGGCGTTTCGGGTCCAGTAAACCTGAAATCCAAAGACAGTGAGAGCCAGGATCACAAATACGAAATGCCATATTCGGAGGCTGCGATTCGCAACGGTTAGGGTAAGTTTCTTGGTGACCTCAGGCGGAAGCTGGCGTTCGAAAATAAATTTTGGCTTTCTAAAGTTATCTAAAAAGGAAATTACTAGAAAACCCATCAAAACAGTGAGACCGATAAGATAAATGATCGAAAGACTGGCCGGTGTGCGTTCAAGGATCTGACCGCCAAAAAGGTTTTCGGGCCGCCAGAATGACCAATCGATAAGAGATAAAAATACAAATTTCATTCGCTTGATTCCGGCTTTGAGGTAGGTTCCTCTGACGGATCGTTTTCGCGGGATATACGACTAGTAAATTCAAATCCGTCAATCGCAACGGTCGGCTCTTGCGTCGCTGATTCATCATCTTCGACTATTTCGTCGACGACTTCTGGAA
>JBBRUA010000374.1:0-3264 GCA_038248245.1 Pyrinomonadales bacterium
CGTTAAGATGCAGGGAATCTTCGTTGGTTCGCGCTCGATGTTCGAAGATATGAACCGAGCGATCACGACCAACGGAATGCATCCGGTTATAGATAAAACGTTTGCCTTCGATGAAGTTCGCGAAGCTTTGCTATATTTGGAAAGCGGTTCGCATTTTGGAAAGGTAGTTATAGAAATAGGAGGATAATTTAACATGTCTAATAAAATTTACGATATACCGGTCAGCCGGCTCGACGGTACGGAAACAACCCTAGCTGAGTTCGAGGGAAGGACTTTACTATTAGTAAACGTCGCATCCAAATGCGGGCTGACGCCGCAGTACGAAGGAATTGAGAGTTTGTACAAGGAATACAAAGATCAGGGTTTTGAAGTCCTCGGCTTTCCCGCAAATAATTTCCTCGCCCAGGAACCCGGTACTAGCGAAGAGATCCAGGATTTCTGCCGGACGAATTACGATGTGACATTTCCGCTCTTCGAAAAAATCTCGGTCAAAGGCGAAGACCAGCATCCGCTGTATAGCTTCCTGACGGAAGAAAAAGGCGAAGCTGATATTGCGAACGGCCCTGGATTTGAAGAAAAACTCGCAAGTATCGGCCAGCTGCGTGTTAATGCGAATGATGTGCTTTGGAATTTCGAGAAATTCCTTATCGGCAAAGATGGCGGCGTCGTGGCGAGAATAGCACCGGACGTTACCGCTGAAGACGACAGAGTTGTCACAGCATTGAAGGCAGAGATCAACAAGTAGTGTTAGGACCTACATTTATGTATCGAACGTAATCGATCAGCTCTTGTATGTACGGTTAAGTACACATTAAATCCATTTTTTAGAGCATTATTGTTGCAGCAAGAAAAAAGGGGAAATTATGAAAATTGGAATAGTTGGTGCGGGAAATATCGGTGCAAACGCGGCGAAGCTATTTGTTAAAGCCGGACATCTGGTCGCGATCAGCAATTCACGCGGGGGCGATTCGTTGAATGAACTGTTAGAAGAGTTGGGCGACAATGCGGAAAGTGCAAGCGTCGAGGCGGCTATCGATTTTGGTGATGTTATCTTAATTTCGATACCGCTCGGCAAATATACTACGCTGCCGACAAATCGTTTTTCAGATAAGGTCGTTATTGACTCTAACAATTACTATTCCGATCGTGACGGAATCATTTCGGAGCTCGAGAGCGATTCGACAACCTCGAGCGAAATGCTTGCCGATCATTTGCCCGGTGCTCGTATCGTAAAAGGGTTTAATACGATCTGGTTCGAGCATCTGAAAACTAAGGGAAACACCGATCTGCCTCTCGATGAGCGACGTGCGATCTTTATCGCCGGCGATGATTCAGAAGCCAAAGCGGTCGTCTCCAAGCTAATCGAAGATATTGGTTTTGCGGCCGTCGATACAGGATTTCTTGCCGAAGGCGGCAGGTCGCAACAGCCTGGTTCTGATATCTACAACAAAGACGTTACCGCCCAAGAAGCGGCGGATCTGATTGGATATGAGGCGTTTGGTAAATAAGCAGAACTTTCTTGATGAGCATGCTTTTCACTGAATTTAAGATACGCGATACGACGTTTCGTAACCGCCTGTGGGTCTCTCCGATGTGCCAGTATTCAAGCGAGGATGGTTTGCCGACCGATTGGCATCTGGTTCATCTCGGCAGCCGTGCGGTTGCTGGAGCGGGAGCGGTCTTTGTCGAGGCGACGTCTGTTTCTCCCGAAGGCAGGATCTCGCCTAGCGATTCAGGCATCTGGACGGACGTTCATGCACAGGAGTTCGGCCGTATAACGCGATTTATTAAAGATCAGGGCAGCGTTCCGGGCATTCAGATAGCACACGCAGGACGCAAAGCATCAACCTCGGCCCCGTGGAATGGCGGGAAAAAGGTCGAGATCGCGGACGGTTGTTGGACGGAAACGTCCGAAGGTGCGGACTTCCCGGAGTCTTGAAAGATCGAAGAGAAATCGCTTAAAGTAATTGGCGACTAATCGACTCCGCACTATTCGTAACAACGTATAGGGCGAACGCGCAAAAGATCCGCGTAAAAAAATAGATCGTTAGTGGAGGAAAATTATGGCAGACAGAAAGGCGACCGCGACATGGAATGGCGGTTTGAAAGATGGGAAGGGAACAGTTGCGTTGGGCAGCGGATTCTTTAAAGGTGCATTTTCGTTCGGCACGGAATGGGCGAAGAGCCGGGAACAAACCCTGAGGAGTTGTTGGAGGCCTCGCTTGCAGGTTGCTACGCGATGGCACTAAACGCAACGCTTGAGGGTGATGGAACGCCGGCTAAGAGCGTCGAGGTAGAAGCGACAGTTCATCTAGGAAAGGACGATGGTGGTTTTGCTATAAAAGGTATCGATTAAAGCGTTGCTGCAGAGGTCGGAGGCTTGGAAGACGCCGAATTTCAAACTATCGCGGAAAAAGTCAGACACGAGTGCCCTATCAGCAAAGCGTTGACAGGGACAAAGATCACGCTTTCAGCAAAGCTGGCATAGTTTAATCGACCCTATTTATAGAAGGGGTTTTGCGATAAGATTCGGAGCTAAGATATAATTTTAGAACAGTATTTTTGGAGATAATAAAATGGGAAATTTTGCAAAAGAAGTAACAGATACCGCTTTTGAAGCGGATGTTTTGGGTTCAGACAAACCGGTTTTGGTGGATTTTTGGGCTGAATGGTGTGGCCCCTGTCGAATGATCGCCCCGTCGGTCGAGGCCGTTGCGGAAGAGTATGACGGAAAGGCGAGCTTTTATAAGATGAACGTTGATGAAAACATGAACGTTCCGCAGCAGTTTGGTATTCGCGGAATCCCAACTCTAATTCTTTTTAAAGGCGGCCAAGAGCAGGAAAGGATCGTTGGTGCGGTAACTCGTGACGCTATCGCCAAAGTTGTTGATAAATACATCTAACTTTCAGATAAGTTCGGCGATAAAAGAGGGTGCGGATCGCTGATCGGCACCCTTTTAAGCATTGTATAATAAGGAAATGGGGCTGAGAAAATAGTTCTCAGCCCCGAGTCCAAACGATCATGCAAACGAATTAATGTGAATTATAGTTTGCTACTGGGAAGTCGCCATTAGCACCGAATGCGAAAATAACTGCCGAGCCATTTGTTGAGCTCAGCGAGTAAAACGCTGACTGGTTCGCGGTTGCAGACGGACGCCAAACGGCAACATCGGTCTTACCGTCACCGTCGTAGTCACCTTGGGCCGCAAAGTCAGTAGCCGAGGTGCCGAATGTTCGATACTGGATCAAACCGTTCAAACTTGA
>JBBRUA010000375.1:0-3247 GCA_038248245.1 Pyrinomonadales bacterium
GCGTCGTTTCGATGCCGTGCTGGGAATTCTTCGACGCTCAACCGAAGAAATACCGCGACGAGGTCCTACCGCCCAAAATAACCGCCCGTCTCGTTGTCGAAGCCGGCGTCAGCATGGGCTGGTCGAAATACGTCGGCGACGCAGGCGACACACTCACGGTCGACCGCTTCGGCGAATCCGCCCCGGCCGAGGATGTGTTTAAAGAGTTTGGGTTTACGGTTGATAATATTGTTTTCAAAGCTAGTAAATTACAGTAGCCATATCTCGGCAGAGAAGAATAGATTCTACCTTCGATCTTCAAAAACAAAACTGGCGTTGTGAGTGATGCTTATTTCAATCATCAATACCCACAACGCTATTAGACCGTTCCAAATTCGACTTCTGCCCGAATTAGCGGGAAGCTGAAATTCTGAGCACTGTCAGTTAGCGGCAACTATTTGCCGCACGTCGAGTGTTCCCAGCTAACGAGTTTGTGATTCGAGTACTGGTCACGCGTCACGATCGCCTGTATGGTCTGCGTTTTCCCTTCTTCGGCAACCTTCATACAGATACGATAGTTCAACGAAAACATTCCCTTTTCCTCACTCTTCAGTATCTTAACCAGCTTGTGCGGAACCCCAGTATCCTTTGAGTGCTCACTAACGGCAAAATCCGCCGCCCTATCCACTCCGACAGTAAATGCCTTATCGACCTGATCATAGTCGCCGTCCGTTTCCACGCACTTAGACGGGGTCCAACTGATCAATTTTAGGTTTGAATATTGATCCATCGAAACGATCGCCTGAGAGCCGGGGCCGACGCCCTTGCCGCTTGCGATGAGACACAGGCGAAATGTGCCGGCTCCGATCTTCTTGCCAGTGCCTTCGTCCATTTCGGCCTTGACGATGCTGAGAAGGTCGACCGGGGTTTTCAGAACTTTCGACTGTTCTTTCACCGCAAAATCAGCGGCGAGTCCGGCACCGGCGTGGCCCTTTTCGAGCGGTTTGTAGCCGCTGGTCGCCATGCCGCCGGATGCACCATTTCCGCAGGTCGATTTCGACCAGCTCGTCAGCTTTAGATTCGAATATTGGTCCATCGTCACAATGGCTTGTGCAAACATCTTAGTCCCCGTGACACTAGCATCGAGACACAACATAAAATTGCGTGCGCCGAGCTTCGGCTCCTGATCCGAAGCCTTTACTATGCGATTAAGCGTGACAGTGGTTTTCGCATTCGCTGCTTGCGTTTTAACCGCAAAATCGGCGGCCATTACGACACCAACATCGTCGTTAGCAACTGCCTTATAGGCTCCCGGCTGGGCTGAAACTGTGTTAGCACTTGCAAAAATTACTGTCAAAACGGCAACAAGTAATACGGTTTGGGTTCTGTTTTTCATATTCTTACCTCAATTTTATCTGCTCCGAACGTGTGCCGATCCTGAATCTAAAAAACGCGAAACGGCGGAATTAAGGGGAGGGTGACACCAAAAGTGAAATTTCAGGAGTAAATGGTTATGCCTTGCATGGAGCCACTTTCCAGCTCGACAATGTGTATTTTCGCTTTAGATCTTGGTAAACAAACGCGCTGACCATGATCGGCTCGTCACCCTCGACGTTCACACGCATGCAGATACGGTAATTCATGCCTTGCACGACCTGCCGTTCGGCTTTGACGATCTCATCAACCGAAAACTCCGTGTCCTCTTTCTTCGATTGTGAAGAAGCTGCAAAATTTGCTGCTGCTATCACTTGAGCGTCCGTTTTCGGAGCCTTGCTGTAGCCGCCGACCATGATTGGCTGTACCAGAGGGACAACAGCGGTTTCGCCGCAGTTTGAGTCAGCCCAGCTTGTTAGGCGGTAGGCACGTTTGAGGTCTTGGTAAACGACGGCCTGGACGAAAAAGGCTTCGTCGCCACCCGAGCTGACCATCATACAAAGGCGGTAGTTCGAGCCCTGCACGACCTGGCGTTCGGCTTTGACGATCTCGCCGAGTTCGATCTCTATTCCGGTTTTTTCGGATTGAGCACCGACGGCAAAATCGGCTGCTGCAACGGCACCGGCGTCTTCAACGTTGACGACTTTATAGCCGCCGACCCTGATCTGGGCAAAACTTGCTGACGAGACAGCCAAAATAACCGCAAAAGCGGAGAGAAGAAGTCCAAAACGTAATCTTGATTTCATATATCCTCAGGGGTTTTTAACTAAATGATTTTTATGCAAAAAGGCGACTGATGTATCGCAAATTTGCCAATGTACTAACTATAACGAGAATCGAACGGCTTTCGGGTCAAGGTGATGCCGAAAGCCGTTTCAAAGAGCAAATCAGTCTTCGCCGCCGCCATCTCCGCAATCGGATGCTGTCCAGCTTATCAGCTTGCGGTTGCCTTTCAGATCGACATAGACAACAACCAGCACGGAGGCCGTCTCACCGCCGACGGTGTCGATCGCTAAACACATCCGATAGTTGCTGCCGGCGACGATTTGACGCTCAGCCTTTACTATATCAATGAGCGAAATTTCTTTAGCGGTCTTCGCGGACTGGGTCACTACCGCAAATTCGGCGGCGTCCTGGGCTGCGGTGTCGTCGCTCGCGATCACTTTATAGCCACCGGCCATCTGTCCGAAACCGTCCGACGCAAATACGAATACCATCGCGATGACGGCAAATATACCAGCGTAACGCAATTTATTTATCACTATTTTCTCCATGTTCAATTTAGATTTTCGTGCTAATTCTGCTGCATTGTTGCGGCAAAGTCAATGGTTCTTTTTGTCAGAAAGATGATCGCCGCCGCATCGCAGTGTGCCTACGATGTGCATTTTCGTCAGCGTGTTGCCCGGGAAGATACTTGTGTCAGTAGCGCCCACGTAAGAAAGGCGCTAAACCAGTTCTGCGCCCGACCGAATGAGTGAGACCGCACACTTCAATCCCTGAGTAACGTTTTTTTAGAGTCGATGTTGAGCCCTTACTTACGTGCGCACTACTTACGCTGTTATTATTACAACAATGAGTGTTTACGAAGAGCTGACCGAAACCCAACAATTTGCTTCGCGTGTGATCGCCGACCACGCGCGTTCGACGGCATTTGCAATCGCCGATGGCATTCTGCCCGGCAACGAAGGCCGCAACTACGTCCTGCGCAAGATCATGCGCCGAGCGATCTACCACGGCCGCGAACACCTCGGTCTTCACGACCTATTCTTCTACAAGGTCTGTGATTTCGTCGTCAGCGAGATGAACGGCGCTTATCCTGAACTCGAGACCCAAC
>JBBRUA010000376.1:0-3247 GCA_038248245.1 Pyrinomonadales bacterium
TGCCGTTAGCAAATTAACTGGAGTTCTATTACTATTCGGTAGACGTAAATTAGAACTTGTGGTGGGAATAATGAAAAGAACTTTCTTTCTGTACTTGTTGATCTTGGTTATTTGTATTCCGGTTGGTGCGCAGGAATTCGATAATAGGGCCAAGCAATTTACTTTGGTATCGCAGACCGAGGCGAGAGTCGAGGCTTCGCGGACGCATCGGATGCTGTTGTGCGACTATCAGCCGACGGGGCTTTATTTGCGGCGGAATGAGACGATCTCGTTCGATGTCACCGGTCTTGGCGAAGCCCATACGCTGTCGTCGATGATCGCCTACAAGCCGATGTGGGGCAATCGTAATAAGAGTCAGGAAGATGTGCTGGACGAAGGCAGCAACTCGGTGACAGCCACGCAGGACGGGATATTATCGTTTATATTTGTTAAAAACGAAGGCTACGACACCAAACCCGCGACGGTGAAGGTTCGCGTAATAGGCGGCAAGGCGTTTCCTTTGTTTGTGCTGAACCGGACAAATCAGTTGAATTGGCAAGGTGACCTTCAGACCATGAAAGACGCACCATTTGTGCAGTTGGTCTCGGACAAGGCGCTGATCACGATCCCTTACAAAGACTATTTGCGAACACCGATCAAAGATGTGCCGGCTTCGTTTAAGACCATTCATCAGGTGATCGACTGGGAAGACGAGGTTGCCGGCTTCGACAACAGTTCGCCCGCAAATATGCGCTCCCGCAACCGCGTGCATTACATGGTCGATCTATACTCGACGAAAAAAGAGGCCGACGACTATTACATGTACGCGATGGACTACTTCATTGGGATGAAGCGGGATAATTTCACCGATCTGACGGACAAGCTGGCGACCGAATGGGGCATCTGGCACGAGACCGGACACACGCACCAGCAATCTTCGTGGACGTTCGACGCGATCACAGAGATCAGCGTCAATATTTTCTCGCTCTACGTGCAGGAAAGATTCGGCCGTCCGTCGCGAATCACGACTTTGCAGGAAGGCGAGACCCAAACCTCGCTCGAAAAGGCCGCCGCCTACATTGCCCAGCCTCGCAAGAACTATCTCGTCGAAAACCCCGACGACTACGACGAGTTTTTTACCAAACTCGTTATGTTCCATCAGCTTCGCACCGCATACGGCTGGGACGCGTTCAAAAAGCTTCACCAGTATTTCAGGAAACAACCGTACACCGAGATCGACGGCGAAACCGATGCCGACAAAGCAAACAAGTTCGTCTATGCAATGTGCTTTGTCACGCGGAACAATCTCGTACCCTTCTTTAGAAAGTGGGGACTCAATATCAACGCCGTGACCGCAAAGAAGATAACCGCGCTAAAACTGCCATTACCGCCAACCGATCCGTCGACGATGTTCAAGTAACGAATGGACGAGAGAGCACATTATTCCAATGGAACCTCGCTCTTCGGGAGAGGTTGGGCGGCGTTTTTGCGGCCGGTGGATGCTTTGCCGATCGATATGTTTCGTGTGTGCGTGGGTCTCGTTCTGCTTGTTTATTTTGTTCGGACGCTGCTCGAGGTCAAAGATTTTAGCGGACCCGACGGGCTGCTCGATCATTCGCTGATACTGAAGATGTACTGGTTCACGGAGATCGGCATCTTTCGGACGTGGATGGGCGTCGAATGGTTCTACGCCGCTTTTACAATCGCGATCGCGTGCTGTTTGCCGCTGATACTTGGCTATCGCGTCAAGCTTTTCAGCCTAATTCTCTATGTGATCGCGGTCAGCGCGTATCGGCGGAATTTTCTTGTGATGTATGTCGATGATTCGATCATGCATCTGCTTTTGTTTTGGATGCTGGTGCTGCCTATCGGGCGGACACTTGTCCTCGGCGAATGGTTGAGCGACCGGCGGGCGGCGTGGGAGCGTTGGAAGTTCGTTAAGGTGCCGGGAGCGACGCTCCGTTTGTTTTTTTGGAACCTGACGCTGCTCTACCTCGTCTCCGGCCTGTGGAAGTGGACCAGCCCGATGTGGCTCGACGGGTCGGCTTTGTATGTGGTGTTTAAGCTGCCGATCTCGTACTTCCACGATTTTTGGGGACCGCAACACATTCCGATCCTAAAGCTCTCTAATTACGTAACGTTAATTTTAGAACCGATCGTTCCGCTGATGTTTGTGCTGCCACTTTGGTCACGCTGGAAGTTTGTGATGCTGTTCGCGTTTCTCGCCCTACATTTAGGATCGGTCGCGAGTCTGAATATTCCATTCGCAAACTTCGCGTGCGCGGCGACGGTGATCTTGATGTTTCGCGAAGAGATATCGAACTGGCTCCGTGGCGGATATTCGGAGCAAGCCACGCAAAGATCGGCAGGGAAGTTTCGATTTTCCGCGGGCATCGCGTTGTTTATGGTCACGGTTCTGACATTTGCGATGCTCAGTTCCGTCTCGCTCCTAAACTGGCGGACCGCGACGCGCGAACAGGAAAAACGCTCCGATCATGTCTTAACCGCCGCAGAGACCGAGCGGCTCCAGAAACTGACCGACGGTCGAAACGAAGGCCTTCGGTCACTGCAATTGACCTTTTTCGGGACGCTTTGGGTGATGGGAATCGCCCAGCAGTATCAACTATTTAATTGGATCGACGACCGGAATTATTCAGTGAATTATCGCGTAATGGTTGGCGATCAGGAAGTTGATCCAGACGCAATGTTCCAACGCTCGCTGCGTGGGATCTTGCTGGATTTTTATGTTCACGACATCACGTGGATGCGAATTCCTGCGGAAGATCGTGAAAGCTTGCGTGAAAGTATTCTCGAACGCACAGCCGCCCGATATTGCCGCGAACGCTCGGCGTCAGGCACGGTAAAAGTATTTTCAGCCGTTTACCGCATCGATCCCGCCGGAGCCGCTCCGGAGATGAATGAGGTTCTGCTGATGGAATTTACATGCACAGGCGGCGAGACGGCGGCTCTGACCTTCGGTAAAAACTAATATGTGCGGAATAGTTGCGATCCATTCGCCCACAAAACGTATCGACTCCGGTTCCATCGCCGCCTCCGTCAGCGAACTTATCGCGAGAGGCCCGGACGAGCAAAATTCGTGGCTGTCCGCCGACGGAAAAACCGGCCTCGGCCACGCCCGCCTTAGCATCATAGATCTCAACACAGGGACGCAGCCGATTTCGACCGACGACGGACATTTGCACATTGTTCACAATGGAGAATTTTACGATTACGAAAGAATTACGCTCGAACTAAAGCAACGCGGCCA
>JBBRUA010000377.1:0-3242 GCA_038248245.1 Pyrinomonadales bacterium
CCCGTCTGCTCTCCCGCAGTTCCTCGGTTTCGGTAGTACCTTCGAATGCCGTGCTATTGATAACATTTCTCGGCCTCATCTCGATCTCGACCTGCGAGAGACGGCTTTTAGACGCATTAAAAGTTTGCGTCAGTTCGATTTGTGCTTGTTGAAGGATGAGGACGCGCTGTTCGGTTCTGGTCAACAATTCCATTCCCATAACTAATTTCTGCTGTTTCTCGGTCATATTCAGGCCACCAACCTTCTGAAATTTGTCGACGAAGGATTTCATCAGCTTACTTAACGAATCAACGGAGCGAGAAATGGTGTTCAGGTCGGTTGCAATGTTCACCATCGGATCGGGGGAACGATATGCGGTCTGTGGATTCTGAGCTGGTGCAGCGATGAATCCGATAAGGATGAGAATTAGGAATACGATAGTCTTCATTTGAGCCTCCGGGTTAGTTGGTTATAGAAAATACGAAAACAAACTATTCGAACGAACTTTTTGTTTCACAATCATCAGGCGGGAAGTTCTCCGTGCACGATCAAAGTTTTCAAGTCGACGATCGCTTCCTCAACCGCCGATCTTAATTCGTTGGAATAATTAAACTTCTTCGAATTTTCCTCATACTCTTCGCGATCCAATTCCTGAACCGAACCGTCAGGCCATACGACCAGATCTAAGTCAAGATCAATATAATCCAGCACGCCATTTTCGAATGTCGGCGGCATATTTATGTTGCAATAGTAGTTTCGAAAGGTTCCGTCGCTCTCGTGAAAGCGAAAAACATTGTACCAACGGTCGAGCCAATAATATTCGTGAGAGATAGTACCTTTTTTTATCAAGCCGAGATCGGAATGTTCTACATCTTGATCGAAAACACCCAAAAAAGTAAGCAACGGATCTTCCCGAGCGATAAATTCACACTGCCAGGTTCGGCGAATGTTTCCGTCGTACTTTCTGGAGTTAACGTTGATCACCGGATTACCCATCCGACTCTTCCGGAGTTCGAACGATCAAAACGGAACAATGAGCATGGTGTACGACAGAACTCGAAACCGAGCCAAGAAGTAATCTTTCCCAACGACTGTATCCGTGCGAACCGAGCACGATCAGTTCAGCACCGATCTCTTCCGCGGTTTCGACGATTCTGCTGTCAGGCGAACCGAAAAGAATGTCAGTCGTAATTTCTACGGCCGGGAACTTTCCAGACAGTAAATCAGATGTTTCCGACAGTACGGATTCCGCATTAGCTTTCGCGGCTTTTTCCATCTCGGACATGTCTGGTAGATAACTTACCGAAAGATCGATAGAGATCGGCAAAGCCATATCAACAACGTTGACGACGTGAACGCGATCGCCGCTCGTTAAATTATATCTGACCAGCATCTCTGCGGCTGCTTTTCCATGTTTCGTGCCGTCAGTGGCGAGAAGTATCTTCATATTTTTCTCCTTTCGTTTAAAATAGAATCAACCGGAAAAATATTTATTCTTCCGTTTCGGTTTTCCGTCCGGTGTACGTATTGCGAAGCCGGCCAAGCAGATCAAAGAGAACAAGGCGTTCAGTTTCACTTAATCCGACGAGACAGCTTTCCTCGAGATCGATCCACTGTGCCTCAACGTTTGTCCGCATTTTATAACCATTGTCGGTTAAAAATATCCTTGTCGAACGAGCATCGTCCTCGACCCGTTTCCGCGAGACAAGATTTACCTCGATCAATCCTTTGATCATTTTGTTCACCGTGGGTGCGGAGAGGTTGAGGCGATTGGCGATATCTATCTGCCGCAGACCGTCCTTTTCCCACAGTTCGAGTAGGACAAAAATTTGCCCGCCGTGGAGCCCGATGACTCCCATATTTCTTTCGAGGGAATTACGGAATGCAGTCGTGACCTTCGCCAAAAGGTAGCTGACCGTCTCTTCGAATTTTATATTTCCCGCCATTATTTCCTCGATTTATATACTCCTAAGTTTATACAATTAGCACACTTATTAGAAGTAATTAGCCCCGCAATTATCTAAGATTAGCAGGCTAAGTATAAATTATTAGCTGGCTAATAATCAAAAGTTAGCACGGTATGTTTTATTTATGAAGTAGGCTAAGATTAATTTATGAAAAAAGCTGAAAAACTTAAAAATGCACGCAATTTACTGCTTAAACTGCATAAATCCATTCTCGATAATGAGCGAGAAATATACGAGGGCATTAACGGACCGCTTAATTCATCGCAATTTTTAGGTCTGCTGCTTGAAGACAAAGATTTTGAATGGCTGCGAAAGTTTTCAATGCTGATCGTGGAGATCGACGAGATGTTTGCGGCCAAGGATGGCATTCCGGAAGAGTTGATCGATGCGAATTTAGAAAAGGTTACCGAGCTGGTGGAGATGAAAGAACCGGATGAACAGTTTCGCGAAAGGTATCAGTTCTCCCTGCAAAGTGTGCCTGAGGCCGCGTCGCTGCACAGTGAAATAAAGTCAATAATGTCAGAACCGCCCGCGTAAGCAGGCGGTCCAACACAAAATATCTAATAATTTACTTTAACTAGAGATTTCTAAATGCCCGATCAAGCAGCCGATCGAGACAATCTTTACCTTCCGCTCTTTTTCCAGTCTGACAAGAATCCTTCGAGGCCTTTATCGGTCAGCGGATGTTTTGCAAGTTGAGTAATTATTTTAAAAGGAATCGTCGCGACGTCCGCACCGGCTAGGGCACAGTCCACGATATGCATCGGATGCCTTATCGATGCCGCCAAAACCTCTGTTTCGAATCCATAATTGCCGTAGATCTGCACGATCTCTTCGATCAACTGCATTCCATTCTGCCCGATGTCGTCCAGGCGTCCGATAAATGGCGAAATGTAACTCGCACCGGCCTTTGCGGCAAGCAGTGCCTGCGCGGCGGAGAAACACAAGGTAACATTTACCTTCGTGCCTTCGCTGCGGAAAGTGCGGCAAGCTTTCAGTCCGTCGAGCGTCAACGGAACCTTGATGACAACGTTGTCAGCTATTTTCGCTAATTCGCGGCCCTCCGAAAGCATTCCGGCAGTGTCCAGAGCGGTCACCTCAGCCGAAACATCGCCTTTTACAAGCTTACAGATCGCCGCGATATGTTCCTTAAAATCAATATCTCCTTCCTTTGCAACCAGCGAAGGATTCGTCGTCACGCCATCGATCAAACCAAGCTCAACGGCCTCTTTTATTTCGTCTAAATTTGCTGTATCGATAAAAAATTTCATTTTTTTAGTAGTAAGTAGTCAGTAG
>JBBRUA010000378.1:0-3223 GCA_038248245.1 Pyrinomonadales bacterium
CAAATTCTGCGTCCACAAATGATGGAATACACCCGAGATTCAAACTGTTATAGGGGAAATCAAGTAGTAGCGGTTTACTCGGACACCATTTATGCGGTTAATGCTGATAACAATAATGTCGACCCTTTGTCTTCTTGTCGCGCCAAACGGATCGTTCGCACAGGTGACCGAACGGGACAATCAACGCTCCGCCGCCGCCAACTACCGAATACAACAGGGCGACAAGCTCAGCGTAAAGTTTTTCAACAATCCCGATCTGAATGAACCCTCGCTCGTCGTCCGGCCTGACGGATTTATCAGTCTCCAAATTATCAATGAAATAAGAGCCGAGGGCCTCTCGACGTCGGAGCTCAGGGCGAGGCTGGAAAAAGCCTACGACGAGACTCTCCTGGAACCTATTATCTCAGTAACTGTGATCGATTTTATTGCTCCTCATGTGTACATTGCCGGACAAGTAAGTAAACCCGGCCGTTATGATCTGCGAGAAGCAAAAACACTTATGCAGGCGGTGTTTCTCGCGGGCGGATTTACCCGCGACGCTAATCGAAACATGGTGGTCCATGCCCGTCCCAATGGTACCGGAGATTGGAATATACAATCAGCAAAAGTGATGGACATTCTCCGCCAGAAAGGATCTCAAAAGGATATTTTGCTTCAGGATGGCGACTACGTTTTTATTCCGGATTCGAAAATATCCCAGTTTAATAAGGCGGTTGAGAGCATAAGAGGTGTATTGCCACGCTTTTTCTAGGCCCCGCATTTAAGAGTCAATTTTTATGCGTCAATTTAGTGACAACAATTCGAACAACCGCATCGCCCAGGCTCTGACTGGTAGAAAGCTATTGATCGTTTCAATTTTTTTCTTCGTTGTGGTCGCGGGAATGCTCACTACGTTCCTAATTACGCCTAAATACGAGGCGACAATGAGCATTTTAGTCTCGCGCGACCGTATCGATCCGCAGATAACTTCGTCTGACAAAAACAGTGAGATCACTCAAACGGCTATCAGCGATGAGGAATTCAATTCCGAACTCGAACTCGTAAAGAGTATCGACGTCATTACCGGCGTTGTTAAAGAGTTGGATCTCATCAACGATCGCAAACCCAAAGAAGACAATTGGATTGGCAAGTTACGCGGGCGGGTGAAAGCCTCGGTTTATGAAATCATCAAGACCGGCGGCGAGAAAGCAGTCTCGGATAACCAACCATCAACTCAACAGGACTTCTCGTTGGAGACGGCGGTTAACCGGGTCGAAGCAAATCTGGAAGTCGTCCCGACAAAAAAATCGCGGATCATAAAAGTCACTTACGTGGACACTGACCCTCTGCGAGCAAAACGCACCCTCGAGCACATCTACCAAAAATACGTCGATTTGCATGTACGAATGAATGACAAACCTGAGGCGGAGCAGGTTTTTAAGGACCAGTCGGACAAGTTTAACCACAAACTAAACGCGACAACAAATGAGTTAAAGCAATTCGATGTACGAAACGGTGTAACAGGCACCGAGATCGGCACACAGCGCGAGCTATTGCTTAAACAGCTCTATGATACTCAGGCCCAGACCAGTTCGACTCAAACGGAGATCGGCGAGACCGAACAACGGGCTATTTCATTAAAGGCAAAGATCGAATCAATGCCCGAGCAAATACAGACCAGTTCAGTCTCTAAATACGTCGGAGCACTCGACGGTATGAAAGGAGAGCTGATCAAACTCGAACAAGAGCGGACTAATCTCATGCAAAAGTACAAGCCGGGCAGCCGTTTTGTTCGCGAAAACGAGGAACGGATTGAGAAATTAAAGAAAGGAATTGCGAACGAAACTGCAAACCCACCGCAGGAGCGTTCGTTTGCTCTGAATGATCTGCGGCGAAAGCTCGAAGGCGACCTTAACCTCGCCCAGACGAGTCTGGCAGGCTTGCGAAAACGGGAAGCCACGCTGACAGCACAAGCTTCGAAACTGAGCGGTCAGGTAGTTTCCTTAAACGGCAAGAGTATCGAAAGGGACGATCTCACGCGTCGTAGGAGCATTAATGAGGAAGCCTATATGCTCTATCAAAAAAAGGCTAGGGAAAACGAGATCAGTCAGGTTCTGAACAAAGAACAGGTAATGAATTTCGGAGTTGTTGACCCACCGCGTACAGACGGCGAACAAAAAAATCCCAAACCGCTCTTAAACCTACTGGTATTGATGGCAGTCGGGGCAGTTGCAGGTTTGGCTTCGGCGTTAGTTCTGAGTAATGGAACCGAACGGGGTTTCGATGACGATCTGCTTTTATCCGCACCCGAGATCGAACGTCGACTCGGCTTGCCCGTATTGGCCACAATCCCGGTTATTGCGGATACCCGAACTGAGTTGCTCAGACTCAATCCCTAAGAAATGTTTCCGGGCAACCGGCGGACGACGATGAACAGGCAAATATCAGTGGCCTTGAAAACTAGCTGAAAATTTTGGAGTTATATGAAAGAGCGTGTAAGAGGTTTTCTAATAATCATATACAAGTTGCTTGATCTGGCAGCACTTAGTTTCGCACTCTGGCTGGCTTTCTATTATGGCGGGCCGGAGGGCGTCGGTTACGTCGTTCGGGCGATCTACGAACCGACGGGCGATAGCTCGATGTTTATTTTGGGGGTTTTGTGCAGTTGGGCGTTTGTTCTTTCGACATTTTGGCTTTATCGGTCAAAACGGCTGGCGAGTGGGAAAGATGAATTTGTCGATGTCTCTCGAGCCGTCGCCTTCTGCAGTTTGATCCTGGCAACCCTTATTTTGATTGCGGAGTGGCAGGTTTTTCCAAAGCGATTCTTGCTAATATTCGCCGTCACGTCTTTCATTTTGATGTTTGCGATACGTTTGTTCAAACGCAAAATGCTCAAGGAATTTCGGCTTCATGGACGCAATCTCAGATCGGTTGTCGTTATCGGTGCCGGTGTTCGCGGGCAGAAGATCGTTGACCTTATCAACGAACATCCGGATATCGGCTATAAATTTTGTGGCTTTGTAGATGATTTGAAAGTTCCCGGTGTGCTCGGCAACCTCTCCGAGATCTCGCGGGTTCTGACCGAAAATGTGATCGACGAAATAATCATCTGTCTGCCGATAAAAACTTTTTACGACCGGATGGAAACGATCGCTAAAGCCGC
The DNA here is from genome assembly GCA_038248245.1 of Pyrinomonadales bacterium. GTDB lineage: Bacteria > Acidobacteriota > Blastocatellia > Pyrinomonadales > Pyrinomonadaceae > OLB17. The sequence goes on from JBBRUA010000378.1 coordinate 3,143, forward strand.
CGAGGAGCAGGGAATAACGGTTCGCGTCTATTCGGATCTTTTTAACCTTAAGCTTTCACAATCTGTTGCCGGTGAGATCGG
>JBBRUA010000379.1:0-3204 GCA_038248245.1 Pyrinomonadales bacterium
AATCCCACGCAAAGCCGCTAAGACTGCAAAGGAAGAAAAGTGACCCGATGGCGGCGAGCATATTAATCTGCTACCTTTAAGGTTTTGTTATGAATATCGTCTCGCTCGAAAATGTCTCGAAAAACTTTGGCTTCAAACCCCTTTTTGAAAACGTAACCCTCGGTCTCGAGGACCGCGACAAGATCGGTATTATCGGTGCGAACGGCTCCGGGAAAACGACGTTTTTGCGAATCATCGCCGCTCTCGAGGAGGCAGACACCGGACGCGTCGTCCGTGCCAAAGGCAAAACGCTCGCCTATCTCTCGCAAAATCCGCCGTACGACGAAAACCTCACCGTGCTCGAAACTATCTTCGCGTCCAGCGGCGGCATCATGCAGGTCATTCGCGATTACGAGGCCGCGTGTCACGATCTCGCGGCCGGTGCCCACGACGATGCCTTGCTCGAACGCGTCTCCGAACTCCAGCACGAACTCGACATCAACGGCGGCTGGGACATCGAGGCGAATGCCCGTGCCGTCCTGACCAAACTCGACATCACCGACACCGCCGCCAAGATGGGAACGCTCTCCGGCGGCCAGCGAAAACGCGTCGCCCTCGCCCACGAACTCATTTTCAAACCCGACATCCTGATCCTCGATGAGCCGACCAATCACCTCGACGCCGATACGATCGAGTGGCTCGAGGAATATCTGTCGCGATACACTGGCGTCCTTTTGTTGGTCACGCACGATCGATATTTTCTCGATCGCGTAACGAGCCGCATCTTCGAGGTCGATCGCGGAACGATCCAGACTTTTAACGGAAACTACGCCTATTATCTTGAAAAAAAGGCCGAGCAGGACACGCTTCGTGAGGTCGAGGGCCACAAACGCGAGCAGCTTATCAAAAAAGAACTCGCCTGGCTGCGTCGCGGCGCACGGGCGCGAACACGCAAATCGAAACACCGCATCGAGGCCGCCCACACGCTGATGGCGATCCCGAAAGAGCAGGCGAAGGGCGAGGTCGATATCGCGATCGGCTCAAAACGCCTCGGTTCAAAGGTCATCGAGTTCAACAATATTTCCAAATCCTACGGCGACGCGACGCTGATCGACGGCTTCACCTACCTGCTCAAACGCGATGACCGCATCGGCATCATCGGTGCCAACGGCAGCGGTAAAACGACTTTGCTCGATATGATCACCGGCCGCGTCGAGCCGACCAGCGGCGAGATCGAGATGGGAACGACCGTTCACATAGGCTATTACGATCAGGAAAGCCGTGCTCTGAACGACGAACAGCGCGTCATCGATTACATCCGTGATGTCGCCGAATACGTCACGACCAACGAAGGCATCCAGATCACCGCCGGCAAAATGCACGAGCGTTTTCTCTTCGCCCCGGCCGCTCAGTACGCCGTCATCGGCAACCTCTCCGGCGGCGAACGCCGTCGTCTCTATCTGCTTCGGATCCTGATGGGCTCGCCAAACGTTCTGTTGCTCGATGAGCCGACGAACGACCTCGACATCCCGACGCTCATCGCCCTCGAAGAATATCTCGACGATTTCGGCGGAGCCCTGATCGTCGTCAGCCACGACCGCTACTTTCTCGATCGCACGATCGACAACGTCTTCCGCTTCGAACCCGGCGGCCACGTTCGCGAATACGCCGGCGACTATTCCGCCTATCTCGAAGCAAAAGAACGCGAAGACGCGCAGCCTGCTGAGATCGAGGCTCCAAAACAGGCAGTAAAACCCGCAACAGCCGTCGATGCCGATAAGCCAAAGCCTAAAAAGCTCAGCTTCAAAGAGTTACGCGAATTCGAAGCGCTCGAGGCCCGCATCGCCAAGGCCGAGGCACGCCTTCCGCAGATCGACAAAGACCTCACCCTCGCCGCCAGCGACGCCGGAAAGGTCCAGGAACTCTTCAACGAACAGCAAAAACTCACCACCCAAGTAGAAACCGACATGGAACGCTGGTCCGAACTAGCCGAGCGAACCGAGTAAACCGACGAAAGCGAGATCATTCTTCATCACTGGAATTCTGCTGTTTTTTGTCGGTGTTGTCGGGCCTATTCTCTACCGGAAATTTGCAACCGATCCTCGGAATCCCGATCTTGCGGAAATGGCATCCTGTTGTGTGGCGGTTCCACTCGTCGGTTTATCGATACTTTTTATCCTCGTTGGCGTAACGCGTTTTATCAACGAACGTGCGAAGCGAAAGATGGCCAAGATCTTCCCGTCAGGTTAACAGAATTTGCATTATGTTTGTCGATGCGATAATGTTGCATCCGTGCGACAGATAACGAATCCTCCTAATCCGTATAATCAATACTCCGCCGAATTCGTCGGTGAGCCGCCGCCGACAAAGCTTGAGATATTTGAGGAAACGGCGACAAAAAAGATCATTACGAAAGCTTTCGCGTCCGATTGGGAAGGCGGTTGGCGGTACACGGTTAACTGCTATCGCGGCTGCGTCCACGGCTGCACCTACTGTTTCGCGAGGCAGTATCACGAGTATCTCGGCTACGGAGCCGGCACCGATTTTGAGACGAAGATAGTCGTCAAGCCGAACGCTCCGGCACTGCTCAGGCAAGAGCTAAAAAAGACGCGCGACAAAATGCCGCACATCGATTTTTCGTTCGCCACCGACCCGTATCTGCCGCTCGAGGCGAGCTATGAACTGACCCGCAAGTGCCTCGAGGTCTGCGTCGATTTTCAGGTGCCGGTCGGTGTAATTACAAAGGCGCCACTTGTGACGCGTGATATCGATCTTTTGAAAAAATTAAAAAAGGTAACGGTCTTTTTTTCCTTGCCGTTTCTGACCACCGAAAGATCGAACCCGTTCGAACCGTACACGCCCGTCCCCGATGCACGTTTTCGGGCGATGAAAATGCTCTCTGATGAAGGCATCACGACCGGCATCGGCATCGCACCGGTCATTCCCGGCTACAACGAATCCGACATTCCCGGCCTGCTCGAACGTGCGAAAGAATCCGGTGCGACCCGTGCATTTATGTCAATGCTCCACCTCGACACCGATTCGATCGAGGACTACTTCGTCCAAAAAATGCACGAACGCCTGCCGCCGACCCGCGTCACCAAGATCATCAACACCATCAAACGCGAACGCGGCGGCTCACTCCGCCACAACACCTTCAAAGAACGCTCAACCGGAACAACAGAGCAATGGGACGTCACCAAAAAACTCTTCGCCTTCCACGCC
>JBBRUA010000380.1:0-3199 GCA_038248245.1 Pyrinomonadales bacterium
CCGTCGGCGTTGACCGGAATGAGATCGGGGCGGTCGACAGAATCGCCTTTGTCGTTGATGGTCGCGAGAGCGGTGCCGCCCTTGTCGATCAGCGTTTTGCCGTCAGCGGCGAGAACGCGAAGCGAAGCCTCGCGTCCTTTTTCATCAAACGCCTCGATATCGACCTTGCCGTAAAGCTTTTCACGGTCGATCTTGAGCAGCGTGACGGGGAAATCCTGTCCGTCGAGTGAAAGAATCAGTGGTCTTGCCATACAAAACCTCAGTCAGAATCATTTGGCCGTGAACGTGCCGTCATCAGCGATCTTCGGCGCGTTGACGCCGAAATCCGTCGTTGAAAGATTTCGCACCACTTGGATCGCGGCGTTCGACGGATCGAGAAGCGGTCCGCCGCGTCCTTCCTGCTTGACGGCGTTGATCTTCCCACTGATGAACTTACCGTCAGCAGCGAGTTTGACCTCGACGATCTCGCTTAAAGCAGTTTCGGCGGCGAGGCCGAACCAACCGTAAGTGCAAAAATTACCCAACGAGTAGACGATCAATCGGTCTTTGTACATTTCCATGCCGCGCAGGACGTGCGGGCCGTGTCCGAGTACGAGATCGGCTCCGGAGTCGATGACGGTACGCCCAAATTCCGGCAGATTGCCGCGAGCCTCGCCCGCGAAGATCTCGGTTCGTTTTGGGACATTTTGAGCTCCGGTGCCTTCGGCTCCGCCGTGAAACGAGACCACAACAATATCGGCCTTTTTCTTCGCAGCGATGACATATTCTTTGGCGGCGGCAAGTTCGTTGATGTTCGGAACAACGCTATTGTGGGCAAAGCCGATGAACGCGACGCGTTTTCCTTTGACTTCGAGGACGGTTGTCGAAAAAGTCGCACGGTCGCCGCCGGCGTATTTGATGCCGACAGCATCGAGAGCTGCACGGGTGTCGCTGCGGCCCTTTTCGCCAAAATCATTTGCGTGATTGTTCGCGACGCTCATCACGTCAAAACCGGCTTCCTTGAGGTATTTGTTGTAACGCGTCGGCATCCGAAACGCAAAACAACGCGTCGAGCCGGGACGGCATTTGGCCGACGTTCCGCTGTCCGTCATTGGCCCCTCGAGATTTCCGAAGGCAATGTCCGCCGCCGACAAAATTGGCGTTACCTGTTTGAAAAGATCGGCTCCGTCATTCGGCGGCATCCGCGAGTCATTCGGGTACGGCGATGCCATCATAATATCTCCGACTGCCGCGATCGTGATCGGCTCCTTGTTGGTCGGCGGCGTTGGTGCCGGTTGGGCAGCCTGTGTGGATGCCTGATTGCCGCGTTCCTCACTGCTGACAGTTTTTGGTTGGCAGGCGAGCAATAGAAATACGGATAGCACAGCTGCCGTAGAAGCACTAAAAAACGTGAAAAATTTGGAATATGTCATAAAAACTTTTTTCAGCAAGACGAAAATTAGCCCGCAGCCGAGCTTTCAACTGTCCCGATCGTCAACGAATTATTCACAAGTTTCGCCTGCTCCAAATTGTGAATGGCATACGAACCGGTCGCCGGCGAGGCCGATGCGTCGCGGCCAATGTACTGCAGCGTTGTGTTTGCCGGGGATATCTCGCGAATACGGGGCTCGACAAAACTCCAGCCGCCCATATTCTTCGGCTCTTCCTGGGTCCAAACGATCTCGCCCGTATTCGGATATGACGCGAAGATCTCCTTCAATTTCTCAGCCGGGAACGGATAAAATTGCTCTATTCGAACTACCGCAACGTCTCCCTTGTTCGCATTTTCGCGAGCGGCCTGCAGATCGTAATAGACCTTGCCGCTGCAGAGGACGATGCGTTTAATTTTTGCGTTGTCAGTGATCGACGCGTCGCCGATGACAGGTTGGAAGCCACCCGTTTCAAGCTCCGGCATTGTCGACGTTGCCGCGGGCAGACGAAGCAGGCTCTTTGGCGTCATCACGATCAATGGACGAATGATCTCCTGTTTTACCTGTCGGCGAAGCAGGTGAAAGTACTGGGCGGGAGTCGTCGGGTAGCAGACCTGCATGTTGTTCTCCGCACAAAGCTGAAGATAACGCTCGAGTCTTGCGGACGAATGCTCCGGGCCTTGGCCCTCATAACCGTGCGGCAACAACATCACGAGACGGCATTTCTGTTGCCATTTATCCTCGGACGAAGAAATGTACTGATCGATAACGATCTGAGCGCCGTTAGAGAAATCGCCGAACTGAGCTTCCCAAGCGACGAGCTGGTCCTGCGAGATGACAGAATAGCCGTATTCGAAACCAAGCACAGCGTATTCGCTCAAAGAGCTGTCGAAAACATACGAGCGTGCCAGCGGATTCGATTCGTTGCGGATCTCGTTAAGCGGAGCCCAGCGCTCACCGGTCATCGTGTCGTACATGTTAGCGTGACGCTGCGAGAATGTGCCGCGGCCCGAATCCTGTCCGCTAAAGCGAACGGGATATCCCTCGAGGACAAGCGAACCCATTGCCATCGCCTCGCCGAACGCCCAATCCATCGGTGTTTCGTCCGCACCCATCTTGGCCCGACGGGCAAGCTGACCGACCATTTTGGGGTTGATGTGAAAGTTTTCAGGGACGAGCGAGATCTTATCAGCAACCTGTTTGAGGATGGCGGCGGAAGCTCCCGTTTCCAATACGGCGGAACCGTCTGCGTCCACGGGTGGTGCGGAAAGCTGTGCCCTCGCTGGCTTCTTCACTGCAATTTCTTTGGCGCGAACGAGAATGCCTTCGTATTTTTCAACGACGGTGTTGGTCATTGCGGCGAGATCTTCCTCCGAAATGACGGCTTCGCGGATCAGTTGCTGTGAATATAGATGCCGCGTACCGGGATGAGCCTTTACGCGGGCATACATCACGGGTTGCGTGTAGCTCGGCTCGTCACCTTCGTTGTGACCGAGGCGCCTAAAGCCGACGAGGTCGAGCACGACATCTTTGTTAAATTCCCGGCGGTAATCGAGAGCGATCTGAATTACTCGAAACGCGGCTTCCGGATCATCGCCGTTGATGTGAAATATCGGTGTTTGCGTTATCTGGGCAGCATCCGTCGAATAGATCGAACTGCGGCTCAGGCCCGGTGAAGTCGTAAAACCGATCTGATTGTTGATCACAAGATGGATCGTACCGCCGGTTCGATAACCGGGAAGTCCGGCGAGCTGCAACGTCTCCATCACGACGCCTTGTCCGGAAAACGC
>JBBRUA010000381.1:0-3197 GCA_038248245.1 Pyrinomonadales bacterium
GCCGAAAAATTGATGAAGATCGAGTCCGCGCTCCACGAACGCATCGTGTCGCAGCGGCCGGCGATCTCCGCACTTGCGAGAGCCATTCGCCGTTCGCGTGCCGGACTCAAAAATCCGAGCCGTCCCGTCGGATCGTTTCTTTTCCTCGGCCCGACCGGCGTCGGTAAAACCGAGGTCGCCCGCGGCCTGGCGGAATATCTCTTCGGCTCCGAACGTTCGCTGATCCGTTTTGACATGAGCGAATTCATGGAAAAACACTCGGTTTCGAAGTTCATCGGCTCGCCTCCGGGATACGTCGGCCATGAGGAAGGCGGCCAGCTGACCGAGAAACTTCGCCGTTCGCCATACGCCGTTGTGCTGTTCGACGAGGTCGAAAAAGCTCATCCGGATCTGTTCAACGTGCTGCTCCAGGTTTTCGAGGACGGCGTTTTGACCGATGCGATGGGCCAGACTGTGGACTGTAAACATGCGATTTTTATAATGACGTCGAATCTCGGCGCGCGCATTATCCAGAAAAGCGGCACGCTCGGTTTTCAGGCGAACGCCGCGACCTCGCGTGACAAACTCGAGGAGCAGGTGATGTCGATCGTTCGCCAGACATTCGCTCCGGAATTTATCAATCGCCTCGACGAGATCGTCCTCTTCGACGAACTCGCCGACGCCGACCTGCTCGAGATCATCGATCTCCAGGTCACTCGTCTGAATGCCCTGCTCGACGGCCGTCAGCTCAAGATCAGCTTGACCGACGACGCGAAACAGTGGCTAATAGATAAGACCTGCGGCGACCGCAGGTATGGAGCGAGACCGCTCAAACGTGCTCTGCAAAAGTATATAGAGGACGAGCTTTCCGAGGCTTTGCTCCAGGGCGAGATCACGGAGTCGAGCTCGGTTGAGATCTATTGCAACGATGAAGGCCTGTCATTTCGCACGCTGAACACCAGCAAGCCTAAAAAGGAGCTTTCGAAAAAAGGCTAGTGCCGCCAAAAATGTACCGCCGATCTAAATTTAACGAGATACTGCTTGAGATCCGCAAAGAAATGGCCACCGAGGCTGATTTCGATGTGGATCTGTTTGCCGAAATGGCCCGCTCCGGCAGCACAACGGTCGCCGCGAAGGGCCGCAAAAATATGCGCACTGAGGCCGTTGAACTGAAACAGGAAGACGAGATCTCGCGTATGATAGGCCAGACCGATCGATGATCCGTTACCTGCTTTCAATTTTATTTGTCCTCGCCGTCATCGCCGGCTCCGCCGCGATCTACTTTCCTTCGTATTGGCTTCACCGTTACGACGATCTGATCGATCGGCAGGCGAAAGTATATCGACTGGACGAAAAACTCGTCTGGAGCCTGATATACCAGGAGACATATTTCCGCGCCTGGAAGGTCGGTGCCGCCGAAGAGGTCGGCCTCATGCAGGTCACACCAACCGTCGCCCGCGAGTGGGCGAAGGAAACCGGCCTCAAAGAATTTGAAAAGCAGATCGCCGACAACGTCAACGCCTTTCTCGCCGACCCCCAACGCAACATTCAGGTCGGCTGCTGGTATCTCGAAAAATTAAGGGAAAAATATCGCGATCGTCCCGCCGAGACCGCAATGATGCTGTCCGCCTACAACGCCGGCGCCAGCCGCGTCGAAGAATGGACCAAAGACACCGACACCGCAACGCTCACCGAACCGGAGTTCGTTTCGCGGATCGCGATCCCATCCACCCGCGCCTACGTCACTTCCATCCTCGAACGCTACCGTAGCCAACCAACGCAAAAATAATCGGAGCCCGGACACTCCTGTCCGAATCGCCGGTTCCTCCGGCGAGACTTCACAGCATCGCAATTAGCAAAGATCGCCGACAGACGGACAAGAGTGTCCGTACTCCTTCGGTCGGAGTACGGACACTCCTGTCCGAATCGCCGGTTCCTCCGGCGAGACTCCTAACTCCGTGGATTTCTAATTTTTACGCTGTTTTGATTTAATTGGGCAATGAGAATAATCGCGGCCGATCACGTTTTGCCTATTTCGTCAGAGCCGATTCCGTTCGGAGCGGTCGCGATCGAGGCGGATAAGATCGTCGCGGTCGGCACGAGAGCTGATATAACCGCACAATATCCGAATGCAGAAGTGCAAGATTTCGGCGAGGCCGCGATAATTCCCGGCTTTGTAAATTGCCATTCGCACCTCGAAATAACCTCAATGCGCGGAGCCCTCGACGATGTCGAACACGATTTCTCGTCGTGGCTGCTCAAATTAACAGCTATCCGTGCCAAACTTTCAGACGAAGACATCAGTGCGGCAGCGGTCGATGGTGCGACGGAAGGTGCTCGGGCCGGCGTGACATGTTTTGGCGATATCGGGCGGATGGGACACGCCGGATTGCACGCTCTGAAAACGGTAGGCCTTCGCGGGATCGTTTTTCAGGAAACCGAGTTCTCGCCGGACAATCGCACCGCTGACGAAGATTTTCTAAAGCTGGCGGCTAAACACGAAGAATTAAAGGCGGAAGAAACCGAATTGGTCAAAGTCGGACTATCGCCGCATTCGCCGTACACGGTCGGTTCGCGGCTGTTTGAGTTGATAGCTCAATACGCAATTCTAAATCGCGTTCCGCTGACGATCCACGCCGCCGAATCGGCCCACGAGCACGAACTGCTAACCCAAGGCACGGGATTTTTCACCTCAGTCTATGAAAAGTACGGCGTAGAATGGGAAAGCCCGCACTGCACTCCGATCGAGTATCTGACGCGCCTCGGCGTCCTCTCGACCCAACCGCTGCTCGCCCACTGCGTCACCGTCTCGGACAGCGACATTAAAAAGATCGCCGCAAACGGTGCAAAGATCGTCCATTGCCCCAAATCCAACGCCAAATTCGGCCACGGCTACGCTCCATTTGAAGCGTTCGTGGACGCAGGCATCGCAGTCGGCCTGGGCAGCGATTCCGTCGCCAGCAACAACACCTGCGACCTGATCGAAGAATCCCGCTTCGCCGCCCTCGCCGCCCGCAACCGCCCCGGCACCAAACGCTTCGTCACCGCCAAAGAAATGTTAGAAACCGCCACCCTCGGCGGCGCCAAAGCCCTCGGCCTCGACGAAATAATAGGCACCCTCGACCCCGGCAAACAAGCCGATATCGCCATCGTCTCCCTCAAGAATATCGCCCAACAACCCATAAACGACGTCCACACCGCCATCATTTTCGCTTCGA
>JBBRUA010000382.1:0-3190 GCA_038248245.1 Pyrinomonadales bacterium
AAAGATCCGGCGTCACTACAGTAAATTCAAAGACATGCAAGGACTCGCCATCTTGTGCGACATGACGGAGGACTGGTTCACTGAGATTGGACTACAATAACTATGCAACGTTACCTGCGATCGCGATGTCTTCAACTGATCTCGGATCTTCTAATGCCGAAAGGTCGCCGGGGTCTTCGCCGAGATAGGCGGAGCGAATCACGCGGCGCATTACTTTGGCATTCCGAGTTTTTGGCAGGGCGGAGACACAATGGATCTTTGACGGGGTGAGGGGCTTGCCCATGTCTTTGGCAACGAGAGCTTTTAGCTCTGCTTCGAGCGGAGAGCGGACACTCCTGTCCGCATCGCCGGTTCCTCCGGCGAGATCGTTTTCGTGCTTCGCACTCATGCGGACAGGAGTGTCCGCACTCCGCAGAACACAAAAGGCAACCATGGCCGTTCCCTTTACATCATCGGGCACGCCTATTACCGCAGCCTCGATCACTAGCGGGTGAGCGACGAGCAGGCTTTCGACCTCTGCCGGGCCGACGCGTTTGCCCGCGACCTTTAGCGTGTCATCGCTGCGTCCAAGAATGAACCAGTGGCCGTCCTCGTCACGCATCGCAAAATCGCCGTGAACCCAAATGTTTTTGAATCGTCGCCAGTAGGTGTCGAGATAGCGTTCTTTCTCCTGCCAAAAGCCGCGTGCCATGCCGATCCACGGCTGTTTGATGACGAGTTCGCCGACTTTCCCGGCCTCGACGGGATTGCCGTCTTCGTCGAAAATGTCGACATCCATTCCGGGACACGGAGCGGGAAACGAACAAGGTTTTATCGGCAGCAGAGGATTGCCCATCAGGATGCCGCCGGAAATCTCGGTGCCGCCGCTGTAATTGATGATCGGCAGTTTGCTGTTGCCAACCTTTTCGAAAAGCCACCACCACGGAGCGGGATTCCATGGCTCGCCGGTAGATGCGAACAGTCTTAGCGACGAGAGATCGTGCTTCTCATACGGAGGGACGTTCAAAGAACAGCTGTCCGCCGTTAGCTGAAAGCTATCAGCTGGTTTTTCGCTGCTGTTTGCCAGTGAACGAATAAGTGTCGGCGAAATGCCAAGCACCTCGACCTTGTGTCTTGCGCAGAATTCCCACATGCGGTCGGGCGTTGGGTAATCGGGTGCTCCGTCGTAGATGCAGATCGTTGCACCGTTTACGAGCGCACCATAGATCAGCCACGGCCCCATCATCCAGCCGATGTCCGTGTACCACGAGATCCGCGTGCCCTTGCCAACATCCGTCCCAAACGCCATATCCTGCGCCGCCTTGATCGGAAAACTTGCGTGAGTATGAGCAATTCCTTTTGGCTTGCCCGTCGTGCCGGAGGTGTAAAGGATAATGAGCGGATCTTCGGCGGAAGTTGGTTCTGCGAACCATTCTTCGTCGTCCGCTTCGTAAGCGACGTCGATGAGCTCGTGATAGAAGGCGGCATTCTCATTTTCTAAAACACGCTCATCCGGCGTCCAATCATCGCCCGCCATTCGCTCAACCACGAAGATCTTTTCGATGGTGGGACATTGTGCGGCGGCTTCGAGAGCAACCGACAGGGAATCGAATATTTTTCCTCGCCTTTGAAAACCTTCGCAAGTGAATAAGGCTTTAGCTTTGACCGCATTCATTCGGCTAGCGATCGCCTCAACTCCGTATCCGGAAAAGACGGGAGTTGCGATCGCTCCTATCCGATTGATGGCCAAAAGAATAACAACTGTTTCGAAGACCATCGGTAGATGGATCCCGAAAGCGTCGCCTTTTCCAAAACCAATGTGACGGAGGGCGGCGGACAATTCCTCGACCTCACCAAACAAATCTTCGTACGAGTACTCTTCGGTTTCGCCATCCTCTCCCTCCCAGATCACCGCCGGTTGGTGTTTCATCTCGTCCGCCTGCCAGCGGTCGAGGCACATTTCGGTGATGTTGAGTCCGGCGAACGGAGTGCGGACACTCTTGTCCGCATCGGCGGTTCCCGGGCCGAGATCGTTTTCGTGCTTCGCACTCATGCGGACAGGATTGTCCGCTCCCCGTCCGAACCATTTCGGAAACTCGACGCCATCGGATGTGTCAAGCAATTTTTCGTAGGGCGGGTCGAATTTTATGTCGAGAAATTTAATAACCTCTTCTGTAAATTTCTCCACATCATTGATCGAAAACGCATATAGCTCGTCCCACGTCGCGACGCCGACCTGACGCATAAATTCAGTCAAACGTGCACGTTCGATCACATCGGGTGTCGGCGTCCAGGCGATGGGCTGATCTTCGAGAAGGTTTTGGTCGTTCATAATACTTGGATTTCATACAAAAATATCACGAAATCGACTGGTTAAAAACCTATTGATTCGGTGAAGCGTTAAAAAGTATAATCGTTATGGAAATATCGCAGTCAGTACTACCCACATGAGCAAAATAAAGCGGGACGAAAGAATTGAAAATGCAATGAACGCGTTCTTCGAAACCGAGCCCGATCACGGTTCTTTGGCGACGAGATCTGGAGTTTGAAATGAGCTGACAGTATCGGCTGAACCCGCGTTTTCAGAAAAGTTCGGTAAATGGTCGAACATATTACGGGAGTTGTTTTTGTTCGGCCCAGGCACGTTCTTTCTTTATTTTGTTACCCTTGCGTTGATCTTTTTCTATCCGAGTCAAGGCTTTCCAATTTCGGGAGTTACTATGCTAGCCGCGACGGCATTTATTACCTACGCTGGTGCGGGAGATATTAGGAATACAAAGAACCTCGCTGTTCCGGCCACGGTTATTGTGGTCGCCGCCGCAGTCGCTATTATCCGATCGATCATTCCAGTTCCTGAGTATTTGAGTCCTTATTTTTCATACGCTTTGTATTCATTTCCAATTGCATTGATCGCGGCAAAGCTGATGCAGATGTGGCTTTCCGAAAAGGAATAGATATTTGTCCAACAAAGGTCATCGGTGGTGTCTATCGATGCCGCCGTTTTGATTTTTAAATACGTTTACGGCTATCTTATTTTCACAAACTATTTTAGAAAAACATCATCCTAACTTCGCGACCGGGGACTTGGACAAAAATGAGCCCGACGCAGAATCTAAAAGAGGAAACTATGACCGACAATTCATCTTCGATCCAGCTACCCAATAACCTTTTCGCGGGTAAAACGGCGATCGTGACCGGTGCTTCGCGGGGA
>JBBRUA010000383.1:0-3184 GCA_038248245.1 Pyrinomonadales bacterium
ACCGTGTAATTAACTGATTGTGTCACCGTGCCGACGCCGGGGATCGTTCCGTAATTCGCCGAGGAGCCGCCGACGATCTGTAAGGTCACTTCGGTCGCTGCTGTGCCGGACGAGTTCGTCAATGGAATGGCCAGAGTGATGGTCTCGCCAATGTCCGGAAAACCATTGTTGTTGCCGGAGGCATCGGTGATCGTGAAATTTGGAGTTTGGAACAGGTTCGGTGCATCGAAGGCTTCGGTCACGGCGGTGTTTCCGGTCCCGTTGCCGGTATTCTGGATGGACGCACTGAGGCCCATGCCGCGAGCCGCAAATCCTGCCCATACGTCTGCCACGTCAAGGGCCGCTTCCGGGGCGAGCGAGCTTGCCTGAGCGGCGGCAAGTATCGCGTCGCGCTCCTGCAGAAATGTCGGGGCGAGCGGCGCCAGTTTCATTCCGTCAGTCACGAATTGCAGAAAACGGCGGTTTCCGACGCTTTGACCAAGTCTCGTGACAAACTTCGACCTGGCCTCCCAGAGCGTCGCACTCCATATCTCGCCAAGATTGTGCACCTGGTCGCACGAGCTGTTCGTACCGATAGGGCCTGGGCCATAGGCGAAATTTGTGTTGTTCATGCGCGAATTGCAGTTCGCGTTGGCATAGCTGAAGGTGAAAGCGTTATGCGGCTTGTTGTTGGCTCCGCCCGTGTGGGCGAGCACTGCCTTTGGATACCTGCGGATGCCGTAATAGTAGTTGTCAACGAAGCCGGTCAAGACATTCGACGTTGTATATCCAGCGATGGTGTAAATGCCGTTTATTGGATCGGTGGATGCCGAAAGCAGCGAGTGAGCATAAAAGTCTGACCATCCCTCGCCCATTCCGCGTGACATATTTATAGTCAGACCAGTCGCGTTGCCATGCAGGCGGTTAGAGAGCCCGTGGATGTATTCGTGAATAACGATCTCGGCATCGACAGCTGTGTCGATATCTACGGGCGGCCCGGTCCAGACGAACATCTGCATCCGTGGGCGGATCCCGTCGCCTGCCGTCGAAAAATTACCGCCGCCTGTACCGCTACAGTCCTGAGATTCGGCCGAAAGCCGGTCGCCCTCAGCCCCGCCGCGGCCAAAATTCGAATGCTGAAAATTGCGTGCCGGTTCGGTGAAGCCGAGGAGATAAGTCTCATCGTGGGTCCAATTTATCAGATAGAAATACTGCGAAACGGCTGCCTTTTGCGCATCGATAAAAGCGTGGGGTTGCGGGATGGAGGCACAGTTCGATACCGGCTCGCCTGCAGGTGTCGGCGAATCGCCCGTACCGTCGTTAGGGTTATAAGGTGCAAACGGATAGTCGAAAACGCGGCCAACGCCCGGAGCCCGCCCGTTTATCGCATCGACACCTTGAGTCGTGTCGCGGTCAAGTCCGGCCTCCACCGCATTGCCATCGGTCTCATTGCCGCCGTCGGTGATCCAGCCGTTATTGTTAAATGTATATGGCGGTTCGTTGCCGATGCGCGTGATCAGGCTACGGGTCAGGGCGGCACCTTGCGAGCCGTTCGGCGCCGCCGGTCCCGGCGTGAACGGAAACGGGTTGTCGGCTACGTTGATCATCGCGTTCGGATTTGCCCAAACGCGGTAGGTTGCTGATTGAGTTTGATCTTCGCTAAGATTTTTTCGCCAGAGGAGTGTTCCGGTTTCGGCATCAACGACGACATAGAAAGCATTGACCGGTAGCCAGACGAGGACACGCCACGCAGCAACAGCAACGCCCGGTTCGGTCGGGAAGTACATCTTCTCGGCGGTCGTAGCAGACGTGCCGGAGCCAAATATAGTCTTTAGATCGGTGGATGTAGGGTTTTTGCGCAGGTCGAGTTTTGTCGCGTCTGTATTAATGTAGGCGGCCGCTGACTTAACTGCATCAAGTGGGTCGCCAAATCCTGAGGAAACCGAGCCTGCATCGATTCCGGGAGCGAGATTGTTTATAACTCGGATGATCTCACCAGGTTTAGTAAACCCAGCTTTTACCTCACCACGGAAAACGGGAATGCCATTTATCTCCTGATTCAGCTCGACAAACGAAAGATTGCCGTCCGGATTTGTGTAGTCGGCGGCGACCTTGAGTCCGTCGATCTGGTTGTTTGTCGTGCCGATGAGTTCGGAGTTCGATTTTAAGAAGTTGATCAGAATGTCCGCTCGTTTACTGTTGGCGGGTTGCGTCAGGAATGCACGGCCTTGCAAAACGTCGGGACCGATGACCTCGGGGATCCGAATGTCTTCGTTATAGACGATCTTTAGTGTCGGAACGCTCGTTTTCAACGCGTTTTCGCCGCGTACGAAAGCATCGCGAACATCAGCGATCCCGACGGCATTTTTTCCCGCAGCGGTGCGCATCGCGGATACCTTCTCAAACAAACTCTTGTCCGTGCGGATGTCATAATTCGGCAATTCCGGATCGTGACTAACCGTGCGTTCGACAAGGCCTTTCGCGGCATTCGTTCGCATTTGAAATGGCAGAACGAAAACGGCGGCGACTATCGCGAGGGCTAAAAGGCAGAGAATTATAGATCGTGAGCGTTTCGAAAGCGAAAAAAAAGACATTAGTTGGACTCCTGAAAAGTGTTGACGCCGCGAGCGGGCCGATTTTGCGAAACATCGTACGTCAAATCGAAAATATCGGAGAAAACCATTAGAATTAAACTTTTGCGACAGTTCAAACGACTAAGCGATCCGAACAAAATACGTCGACGTGTCACGCGAAAACTAACGGAAAAATTGTGTTATGGGCAAAATGGAATTTTATCAAATCGTGAGTTTAAGTCAATAAATTTCTAGCGACCGAAGTATAGATGGAAGACATTACGATCGAGAAAGTATTTGGCGACGGCGGATTGATCTCGCAGTTTCACGACTCGTACGAGTATCGCGATGGTCAGATCAAGATGGCGGACGCGATCGGCACCGCACTGACCGATAAGAAACACCTGATCGTTGAGGCCGGCACGGGAACCGGGAAGACGCTCGCCTACCTGATACCGGCGATCGCCGCGACCCTGAAAAACAAAACGCGGATCATCATCTCGACCGGCACCAAGAATCTGCAGGAGCAGTTGATGGAAAAGGATATTCCGTTTCTGCAAAAGATCCTGCCGATCAAGTTCAAGGCGGCATATATGAAGGGCCGATCCAATTACGCCTGTATTTACCGGATC
>JBBRUA010000384.1:0-3165 GCA_038248245.1 Pyrinomonadales bacterium
ATAAGCTAAAACTCAATTTTGGTTATGGATCGATTGATAATAATGGCAATGTTCAGTCGCAGATGATCGCCGTCCCAACAGTTGGCTCGAATAACGGGTTCACAGCAATTCAAACCTATAGCTATGATTCGCTCAATCGCCTGTCGGATGCGACCGAGAACGTGACTCCGAACGGCGGCAGTTCGTCTCAATCGTGGCGGCAGGCGTTTACGTTTGACAGATACGGGAACCGCAACTTTAACCAATCGCTGACGACAATGCCCGCATCGTTTGCAAACCCTGCGGTGACTAATCCGACGATCAGCACCACGACGAACCGGATAACTTCGAGCGGTTATAACTATGACGCAAGCGGCAACACAACATTCGACGCTTCTCTCAGAAAGTTCACCTACGACGCCGAGAACAAACAAACAAAGGTCGAATCAACCAACTCAAGCCAAACCGTTACCGGAACGGTCGGCGAATACTCCTACGATGGAGATGGGAAGCGTGTCAAGAAATACGTGCCTTCGACTGGTGAAACTACGATCTTCGTCTACGACGCCAGCGGGAAATCTATTGCGGAATACTCAACCATCGTCGCAAACTCAGCCGACGCCAAGGTCGCATATCTCACATCCGACCATCTCGGCTCCCCACGCATCAACACCGACGCAAACGGCGCCGTGATCGCAAGACACGACTACCATCCCTTCGGCGAAGAGATCTATTCCGCACAAAGAACAACGGGTCTGGGCTATTCCGCCGACACCGTCCGCAAACAATTCACAGGATATGAAAAAGATGGTGAGTCGGGTTTAGACTTTGCACAAGCACGGATGTATGGCGGAGGTTTCGGGCGGTTTACTTCTCCCGACCCGCTGATGGCAAGCGCGAAAAGATTTCTTCCTCAGACGTGGAATCGCTATAGCTATGTGTTGAATAACCCGCTGAAATACACTGATCCAAGTGGCATGGCCTGGGGGGTAAGCAAAGACGGTAAAAGTTATTGCTTTATCTCGGGCAAGGGACTTTGCAAGGGCTATACAGCGGTCCCTTATGGAACCATCATCGAGAACCCTACCCGCTACGGCCAATCATTAGGTGGTGCGGTCCGATTAACGGCAACCGGATATGAACCGGTTGTACCCATTGACATTCCCGGACGTTCACGTCAGTGGTTAAACGCGAAAGACGCAGAGGCGATCAATGCCATAACGGGTGGGGCCCTTTGTTCCCTTTCTGGCGGTTTCGCCTGCCCAAATGCGGGTGAATCAATAGCGGATAACGTTAAGGTTGCAACGGATATTGCTCAGTACGCATTCCTGATTAAGGCTCTCGCCTCGCTCGGTCTTCCCGCAATTGCCGCGATACTTAAAAAAAGTCCAGAGGAAGTGCTTGCAATTATTGGAAAGATGAGCCCGAAAGAGCTTAATCAAGTCATTAGTGGTCAGAAGTCTCAGGTATCAGCCTTATTCGGAAACGCCGAAAGGGGAGCGGATGCGGCACTCGAAATGTTGAAGCAAGGAAAGGTTCCAGAAGGAGCAGAAGGACTAACACGAGAAACTCTGGAAGCACTCAAGGTAGCGACGACTAACTACCTTGATGGGACTAGGCCTAATGCCGGGGGACGATCGGTGCACAGCAAGCGACTTTTAATTGTGCAGACAATGATTGATAACATTCCAAAGTAAACAGCACTATGAGCGATTTTCTTATTGTAGTTTTGGATGATTCACGAGCCGGTCTTCTTATCTTGCCTGACAATCAAGATAATGTCGTATGGAACGGCCGGGAATTGAAAGATAGCGGAATCAGAACGCTTGTAGGTTTCTTTGATTGGCTGAGAATCGATGAGGAACAGGTGATAGGAGTTCGACTGACGATCTTTGACGACGAGCTTGATTATTTAGTGCCAGAACTTGCACGTCCAAACTACGTTCAACAATTGCCAGATTCCTTTGGCGTTGAAATCTTTTTCACTAAGGAGAGGCAATATAACCCTGATTTTTCAAATGATCAGGATTTTATGGACAATTGGATTTATCGTTCTGATGACGGACTCTTAGCGATTTCTTTTAATGCACAGTATGCAATTGACTCATTAAGAACAAATAATAAAATAGTCTTGGTAAATTAGAAAAGTGCTAGAGGGTCAGACCATGCGAGACTGTGAGAAGACGTACCCGAGCGAACACGTGTTCAGGAACGGCCTCGACAGCAGCGGTGAAACTAGCCGTTACCTTATCGTACCCGACGCCTCCGCCGACGACTTGCCAGACGACGCCGATAGTCGATTACTTCTACGACGCAACGAGTGCGGCGTATTCAAAGGGAAATTGACCATAGGTTGCATCGAGTGTTTCGACAACCGAATACACTTCATTCGACATCTTAGGTAGAGTGACGGGGCATAAGCAGACTACCGATGGGCAGGATTATACGACGAGCTATGCGTATAATTTAAGCGGGGCGATGGTGGAGGAAACTTATCCGAGCGGGCGGGTTGTGAAGAATGTAATTGACGGCAATGGTGATCTTTCGATGGTGCAGAGCAAAAAGAACTCGTCCGCCGGTTATTGGAACTACGCACAGAACTTCGCCTACAACGCCGCCGGGGCTGCTACTTCGTTGCAGCTTGGTAACGGACGTTGGGAATCGACGCAGTTCAACTCACGCTTACAGCCAACGCAGATCGCTCTTGGGACGGTTCAGAGCGGAGCGGATAAGCTAAAACTTGATTACGAATACGGAGCATTGAATTTGGGAACGGGGCAGACCATAGCAGGGACGAACAATGGTAATCTTTCGAAGCAGAAGATAACAGTGGCGTCTGTCGGGCAGGCACCGGGATTTACGGCACAACAGTATTATTCCTACGATTCTCTGAACCGGCTAGAGATCGCGACCGAGAACATTGAAAATCCGGGCCAGACCGCCCAATTTTCATGGCGGCAGCAATTTATGTATGACCGATACGGCAACCGGCGGTTTAACGAGGCGAACACGACAATGCCTGCTTCGTTTGCGACCCCGGCGATTACGAATCCGACGATTAGCACCACCAACAATCGGATCACTTCGAGCGGTTACAACTACGACGCGAGCGGCAACACAACATTCGACGCTTCTCTCAGAAAGTTCACCTACGACGCCGAGAACAAACAAACAAAGGTCGAATCA
>JBBRUA010000385.1:0-3151 GCA_038248245.1 Pyrinomonadales bacterium
ACCGGCCGATTTCCTCATCACCGCTTATTGGAACGAGTTGGGCGAAACCACGCACGACGACAAAACTCGAGACTTTGCCAATAAACTTGTAAAAGGAACGATTGAAAAAGTCGAGGAGATCGACGACGTTATTCGAACCCGGGCCGAGCATTGGCGAATCGAAAGAATGGCGATCGTTGACCGAAATGTCCTGCGGATGGCCGTTTTTGAATTTCTATTCCACGACACACCAGACACCGTCGCCTTAAATGAAGCCCTTGAGATCGCCCGAAAGTTTTCGACGTACGAAGCAACCCAATTCATAAACGGGATACTTGATGCGATCAAGCAAGACATAGAAAAAAAGTCTGAAAATGCCCCGGTGGAGGAACCTCGCGTTGCCTCTACCTCTTCGTCAAAATAGTCATCGATGAAAATAACCGTCTCGATCGTGACCGTGATGCTGCTTGCTATCTCGCAATTCAGCTTCGCACAGGCATTACCGTCTAAAATCCGCGGTTATAAGGTCTATAAGGCCGACGTGACGGTTCGCGGTTCCGCGGACAGATCAAGCGAAAATGGGGAAAATGAAGCTTTGGTGACGCTCGACAAACCCGAGATAGCGGACATCGCTCTGTCAGGTATCACGATGGAGATCGGAGCGAAGGTCGCCGCGACGGACCATAGCGGGCGTGTAGATTTTCTGACCTTTAACGATTTTCGCATTAACGGTTTAGCGGTTGATATTGAGGAATATACCCACGAATTTGCGTTCAAAAAGGGCGACTCGATCTCGCTTCCCAAACCTGCCCGGCTTACCATTGGAACGATCAATATGGCGCGGGCCGCCCGGCGCGAACTGATCGAATCGAAAAAAGAATGGCAAGTCACCGGCACGGTCTTTGTTTTCGGCAAGTTTAAGAAGTTCGGATTCGGTTTCAAACGCGTCGTGCCGATCAAAATCAACCTGAAGATCGACAATCCGCTAAAATCCCTCATCAAAGCCGGCGGTTAACTACATCTTTCGATCTATTTGCGATAAAATTTAAGCTTCGATGAGGCTAATATAATTACAGTGAGCGAAAATAATACTAATTTATCTGCATTTCTACAAGAAAGTTTCGGTTCGAACGCGACTTACGTCGAAGGTTTGCTCGATCGCTACAAGAGCGATCCGAAACTCGTCGACGAGTCTTGGCAGTCGTACTTTAGCGATTTGTTGAGCGGCGGAACGCCGTCGGTCAACGCGAGCGAAAATAAACCCGTTGCAGAGGTAGTGAAACCAGCTGCCGAAACTGTCGTTGCCGCGAAAGCTCCGGTGGCCGTTGTTTTATCCGCCGACACAGAGCCAAAAGCCCTAACCGGCGTTGCCAAAAAGATCGTCGAGAACATGGAACAGAGCCTGACCGTTCCGACTGCAACCAGTTTTCGGAATATCCCGGTCAAGGTTCTCGAAGAAAACCGCCGAATTATCAACGAACATCTCGCTTTGCAGGGACGCGGCAAGGTGTCGTTCACCCATCTCATCGCCTGGGCGATCGTTCAGTCCGTTAAGGCCTACCCGCAGCTTAATTTCGGTTACGGGCTGATTAACGGCGCACCTTCACGGCTCGAACATCAGAATATAAATCTCGGCATCGCTATCGACATCGAGAAGAAAGACGGCTCGCGAAACTTACTCGTGCCTAATATTAAAGGCGGAAATGCGATGACTTTCGCCGGTTTTTTTGACGCTTACAACCAGCAAGTTAAAAAGGCACGCGACGGCAAGCTTGAGATCGCCGACTTTCAGGGAACGACCATTTCATTAACGAATCCGGGAACGATCGGCACGGTCGCCTCGAATCCGCGTCTGATGTCCGGCCAAAGTGCGATCATCGCGACCGGTTCGATCGAATATCCGGCCGAGTACCAGGCGATGACGCCCGCAACTTTGTCTCAGCTCGGCATCAGCAAAACTCTGACCGTTACCAACACCTACGATCACCGGGTAATTCAAGGTGCAGAGAGCGGTATGTTCCTCGCGAAGATCCATGAATTCCTCGTTGGCAAGCAAGGTTTTTACGACAAAATATTTTCAGATCTGGAGATCAACTATCCGCCGATGCGGTGGGCCGTCGATCACAATCCGTCGCTACTTGGCGGCGACCGCTCGACCGAGCAATCCGAGAAGCAGGCAAATGTCCTGCAGCTCATCAACGCCTACCGCACTCGCGGCCACATGTTAGCGGACATCGATCCGCTGAATATGACGCCGCATTACTCGGCTGAACTGGATCTCGAAATTTTCGGTCTTACTATTTGGGACCTCGACCGCGAGTTCATTACCGGCGGACTCCACGGTGAGAAGACCGCGACGCTCCGCCGCATCCTCGACATTCTTCGAAAAGCATACTGCGGCAAGGTCGGCATCGAATATCGGCATATTCAGAGTGACGAGCAAAAAGCGTGGATCCGGGGAAAGGTCCGCGAACATTTTGTGGACACAGAGCCGCTTGCCGTTGATACGAAAAAAGAGTTGCTTCAGAAGCTTATCGAGGCTGAGCAGTTCGAACAGTTCCTTCACAAAAAGTATCTAGGTCAAAAACGGTTTTCACTTGAGGGCTGCGAGACGGTCATCCCGATGCTCGACCAACTTGTCGAGGGTGCTTCGGCGCGTGGCGTTGACGAAATTTATATGGGCATGGCCCATCGAGGCCGCTTGAATGTGCTTTCGAATATCATTGGCGATCCCGATACCGGCGAAATGGCTGAGCGGATCTTCACCGTTTTCGAAGGAACCTCGCACCCGAATTTTCCCGCCGATGAAGGCGATGTGAAATATCATCAGGGCGCCGTCGGACTGCGTAAAACAAAGGCTGGACGCGACCTGCGGATACAGCTTTCGTGTAACCCGAGCCACCTCGAGGCGGTAAATCCGGTCGTCGAAGGCATGGCTCGTGCCCGTCAGGATGAGCTTCGTGACGGCCAAGGCAAACCTCGTCAGGAAACGTATGAACGCATTCTGCCGCTACTTCTTCATGGCGACGCAGCGTTTTCCGGACAAGGCGTCGTGATGGAGACGTTGCAGCTCGCCGGACTTCCCGGTTATCGAACCGGCGGTACGATCCATCTTGTGATCAACAATCAGATCGGTTTTACGACTTCACCGGGCCTGAGCCGCAGTTCGATC
>JBBRUA010000386.1:0-3150 GCA_038248245.1 Pyrinomonadales bacterium
ATTGCTTTCGCCAAGCACTTATTCCGTGAAGGTAACGGCATCAGGTTTTTCATCGAAAACGTCAAATAACGTTCTCGTCGGGGTCGGCCAACAACTAACGCTGAACGTCGCGCTCGGCATCGGTAACGTCGATGCTGTGGTAGATGTTTCGTTGGGAGAAGCTCCACTGATCGATACCGAGCGGACCCAGCAATCAACGATAATCGGGGCGAGACAGCTGAACAGTCTTCCAATCAACCGTAGAAACTTCCTCGATTTTGCTCTTCTGACGCCGGGTGTGAACGACTCTGACAATGTCAACGACTCATCTGACTTTCGTGTTGCACAGACGCCGCAGTCAGGACTGTCGTTCGGTGGTAATAATGGCCGTGGAAACTCGATCAACGTTGACGGAGCAACCGCCGACACGCCTTCAGGCGGTGCGAGAGCGGTCGTAAGTCAGGAAGCCGTTCAAGAATTTCAGGTTGACCGAAACAGTTACAGTGCCGAGTTCGGCGGCGCATCTGGCGGCGTCGTTAACATCGTTTCAAAAACGGGCGGTAATTCAACCCACGGCAGCTTGTTTGGCTATTTCCGGGACAAGACTTTCGACGCTCGCAATGCCTTCGATTTTAACCCGACCGGTAAATCGCCATTCAATAGACAGCAGTTTGGCGGTTCGGTAGGCGGTAAGATACTTGCCAATCGCACGTTCTTTTTCATCTCGGCTGAAGGCCTTCGCGAAAATCAAACCTCGTTCGTAACTCTAAACGACTCTCTCACGAATGGGTTCCGACTATCCCCGGCAAATGCCGCCGGCGATCAGAACGCTTTTCTGAACTATTTAGGAACGCGGCCAGGATTCGAACCGCTCGGTGCCGGAGTTCGCGGCGTTCTAACTGTTCCGTCTACCAGAACAAGAAATTTATATGCGGCGACCAATGGTCAGTTTCCGGCAAAAAGCAGCACAGCATTGATCTCGGGCCGCGTAGATCATACATTTAGTGATTCCGACACCGGTTTCATCAGGATGAACTTCGCAAAGATAAAGGGAGAGAATCAGGCAACCGGAGCCCTTAACGCAGTCTCACGCGGTCGGTCGGTAAATTCGCCCAGCGGCAGTATTCTTGTTTCCGAGACTCATACATTCAATCCAAAGTCGATCAACGAATTCCGAGCCCAGTTCACGGATTATCGATTTAACGTCATTCCGAATGATCCGATCGGCCCTGAGATCAATATTCTCGGTTTTGGAAATTTTGGACGTGACATTTTTCTCGCATCCTACTCAAAGGCCAGATCGGCGGATCTTTCCGATACCGTTGCACTTGTTCGCGGGTCACATACGTTAAAATTTGGAATCAATGCTCAGTTTAACCGTGTTACGACTCGGTCGGACACCTACCTTCCCGGAACGTTTCGTTTCGGTGCACTTCCATTCTCATCTGTATTCTCGGCTGCTCAGCGAAATGCACTTGTGGGAACAACAGCTACCGGAGCCGCTTGTCTCGCCGCTCCTATCGGTGGCCAAATCGGAGCTGACATCGCGAGCACCTTTATAACTGCGGCCCAGGGTGCGGCTCTTCGCAATTCGCTTTGTAACGGCAACAACACTATCAACGCCCTGCAGTCGTACAACATCAACGCCCCGCAGGTCTATCAGCAGGGTTTCGGTTTGCCCTTGTTCGGAAGTAATGGTCAGAAATACGGATTTTTTGGTCAAGATACTTGGAAAGCCCATAAAAACCTGACGCTCAACTTTGGTTTGCGATACTCGTTGCAGAATGAAACCGACCCGGTTCCTCTCGACACGAACAACTTTCAACCACGCTTAGGATTTTCATGGGACGTTTTTGGCAATTCGAAAACCGTCCTTCGAGCTGGTGCTGGCATCTTCACGGGACCGATCGACAATCAGATCGTCAACGTTGTTAACACTTTATCTTCGGGTGTTCAGCCATACAACATCAATATCGTCGTTTCCGCGATAACATTGCCTGGCTCATACAGTTCGGCGGTCATCTACCAGACTTTACTTGCCCAGGGCGTGATCGGAAATCGGCAGATCCAAGCGTCTGATCTTACTCAATTCGGACTCAATACTCAGCCGGGACGTCCGCTTGAGGCCCGGATTCGGTTAGGTAAAGATTTTCAAAGCCCTGAAAACTATCAGGTTAGCGGTGCACTGCAGCAGGATCTCGGCGGCGGCTTCTCGGCGGAGGCCAGCTATCTGTTCTCACGCGGGATTCATCTCGTCCGTCCGGTTGACGTTCGTAGATACGCGGTAACCGGAACGAGTGCGTTCACTGGTGGGCCGATCGTAGCAGCAACCGAACTCGGATGTTTCGTTGTTCCGGGGATACCGGCTGGATTTCAATGTGCAGCAAGTGGCGGAGCAGCGAACGGATTTTTCCTTCCTCGTTACGCGCTTGATGCTGAGTATCAATCGGTCGCAAATAGTTTTTATCACGCCGGAACACTTCAGGTTTCGAAACGTTTCACACGAAACTACAGCATTAACGCCAACTACACGTTCTCAAAATCAATCGACGAAGCAACGGATTTCAATACCGACTACTTGGCACAGAACCCGTTGAATATTCGCTTGGACCGCAGCCTTTCAGCATTTGACCAGCGTCATCGCGTCGTATTGAGCGGAGTGATTCAAAGTACTTCGACAAATGCGTTTCTCCGTGACTGGGTACTGGCACCGATCTTTACAGCCGGAAGCGGACGTCCGTTCAATCTACTTATCGGATTTGATACGGACGGTGACAGCCGTCTCTACAATGACCGTCCGGCACGGGCAGGACGAAATACCGGCCGCGGTGAAGCATACTATAATTTCGATGCCCGCCTTGCCCGCCGCCTGTTCGTAAAAGAGCAGCGATTCCTTGAGCTGACGTTTGAGGCATTCAACCTTTTCAACCGCGTGAATTACAACGGTATCAACAATATCGTTGGAACTTCGTGTGTTGCCGGGCTTGCGACCAATCCTAATTGTGCGGGTTCAACCAACGTGATCCCGATCAATGCTCGCGGAATCAAAGGCGTTTCAGCGACCACACCGTTAGGATTCACGTCGTCGGCACCGTCACGTCAACTGCAGTTCGGTGCTCGTTTCAACTTCTAACAAACGCCAACCGTTCTTTCGTCATCCAAAGACCTGCA
>JBBRUA010000387.1:0-3143 GCA_038248245.1 Pyrinomonadales bacterium
ATAAATTTCCTCCTCCTTACTAAACTAGTTATGCGGGTGTTCCGCGACACTCCGCTTTTAGGCCTGTACGCGGTAGTTGATCATCATGCCCGCGTCTTCGTGTTCGAGATTGTGGCAATGGAACACGTAGTCCTGGCTGCCGGGAAAATCATGAGCAAAGTCGATCGCGATGTTCACGGTTTCTCCCGGCCACACCAGTACGGTGTCCTTCCAGCCCAAGTCGCTCGCCGTCCGGCCGCGGTCGAAACGAGAGCCGGCCGACATTTGGCTCGGGCTGTTAATGCGTTCAACGACCTGAAAGGAGAAACCATGGATATGCATCGGGTGCGGCATGCTGCTGACCGGATTGCTGATGCTCCATATTTCGACCGCACCGCGTTTTACCTCGAGAGCGATTTCACCCATTCGGAAAGTTCGTCCGTTGATAAGGAACCTCATGCCTGCCATCGACAATTCCATCTTCCGTTTTGGAGCGCCTTCGCTCCGGATCGCGCTAACTTTGGAAAGCACTTCGGGCAGTGTCGCGGCGACGCTTTTACTATCCATGACCGACAGTTTTAGAATATTGAATTCAGCTCCCAGAGGAAGACGCGACGAACGCATGCCGCCCCGCATTCCGCCCATGCCGCCCATTCCTACCTCGTTTTCCATCGCATCGAATGCGAGGCTTTTTAGGAAAACCGTGTCACCCGATTGAGCTTGTCCGGCGTCAAACAGGACGTCCAGCCGCTCACCCGGTGCGAGAAATGCTTCGCTGACGGAATAGGGCCGTTCGAGCAGGCCGCCATCTGTGCCGACGATCGAAAAGTTCAGCGGTTTCTTGCCGTTGTGGAACGCAAGTCGGTAAATACGAGCATTTGATCCATTGAGCAACCGGAATCTGTAAATGCGCCCAGTGACCGGCAGATAGGCGTTGGGCGTCAGGTTTGCAAGGATGACGTCGCCCAGCCAACCCATCATCGTGTCGCCCATGTTCGGTTGGTACAGCATCTTTCCCGCTCCGTCGAACCGTTTGTCCTGAATCACCAGCGGAATATCTGTCTCGCCGAGCCGCAGATCGAGAGCCTTGCTCAGCCTGCGTTGGTCTTCGTCTTCGACGAGAAAGAAACTTGCGAGGCCGCCGTAGGCCTGTTCGGCCGTCAGCTCGTGGGCATGTGAGTGGTACCAGTAAGTACCGCCGCGATTGTTCACGGTGAAATCGTATTCGTATCGGCTGCCGGGGGCGATCGAACTCGCCGGACCGCCGTCCATGGCAGCCGACGTGCGCAGCCCGTGCCAGTGAATGATGGTTGGCTCCGGCAACGCATTGTGGAGCGTAGCCTGAAAACGGGAGCCGCTTTCAATACGCAGAATTGGGTTCTGATAGGCCTTTCCCGCCTGTTCGGTCTGGTACAGCAGGAATGGCGATGCCTGACCATTTAGGATTGGGAAACTCGCGGCGGTTGCGTTGATCTGCAACGGCCCGCCAATGTCCAGAACGCCGAACGGCCCGCTGTCGCCCGGGATGAAAAGCTTTTGCTGGAAGCTTCCTTCACTGGTCGGATCGAAGTCATAAGCACCTTGTTGCTCCCGAGCCGATGTGTCAACGCGACGGCCGCCCAAATAATTACACGCGGAGCCTCCGGCCCCAACCAATGCTGCCAAGCCTGACAACTGCAAGAACCTTCTTCTATCCATTGTGGATCTCCTTTTCGGCGGACAAGGTCGCCGAGAAAATGAATTCAATACTCTCGCGAGTCCTCATTTCGCCTCGTCAACCATCTGAATGGTCTGTTCCTCAACCTCTTTGGCAATCTGAAGTAACGCGGCATCCTGAGATAAAGCCGATAGCATTTGCTCGGGCTTTATAAGACCGATCTTGGTTTTGCCTTTCTCCTTAAAACCCGAGATACGACACGGCAACGCCATGTTTAGGCGCATATCGGTCGACATGACCTTCGCCGCCTGCCCAGGATTACAGACCTCGAAAATCTTACATTGATTTTCAAAATCAATACCTTTACCTTGGACTGTGGCTCCAAGATCGTGGACGCGCAACAACCCAAAACCGTGATTACCGACGGCCACCCTGACCGAATCTTAGAAAATCAACCATCCTAGGTTATACCGGTTACCTTTTTTCGTACGATCTCAACAGTGCAGTGAGCCCGTGAGACCACCGCCGTTGAAACGCTGCCGAGAAGAAGGTTCTCTAAAAAGGTTCCGGGTTCATTCGCTCCTAGAAAAATGCAATCGGCACCCCATTCTTCTGCTGCTGAAACAATCAGCTGTTTTGGATCGCCTGCTTCGATCAATTCGGTCACCGAAAGATCGGCGGCGATCATTTTCTTTTTTGCATCCTCGATATACTCACAAATGCTTGTGGAATCGTTTTGTAGATCATCCTTCACTAGGACCAATCGAACTTCGCTGCCCATACTCCACATTCTGCGGCTTACTTCCTCAACCGTTTCCATTGCCGACGTTGTTCCGTCGAGAGCGATCAAAAGTCTGCTGGGGGAACTGTTTTTCCAGGATTCGCCGCGTACAATACGAACTGAGCAATCTGCTTCGTTAGCAATTTTCTGGGCAACGGAACCTAGGAAAGATTGTTTGAACCCGGTGTTTCCGTTCGCACCCAGAACAACTATATCTGCATTCCAAAGCTTTGCTTGCTCAACTATTTGGCGGGCGGCCGACCCGGCAAGTTCGAGTGTTTCTGTTTTCCAATCCGGAAACATCGAATGAAGATGTTCGGCCGCTAGCTGCAAGAACTTAAGCGGTTTCGCCGTCGCGGCCTTCGCCCGTGTGATTGGCGAACTTACATTTTGAAGCGCCGATGAAATCCCTGAAGCCGCCACATATTTCGGTTCACTCTTGTTCGCGAAATGTGGCAGCCACAACTCCTTAACATTAATAAGTAATGCTTCTGCGTCACGCGGCATACCCGCACGCTTCAAATCGTTGAGAGCCTCGTCAGCTCCTGGTGAACCATCGTGGGCAATCAAGATTTTCATGCCAATTTCCTCATAATTCTTCCGCAAGTGCGATGAGCTGACTTTATCTGTTTGACGACCTTCATTCCGTGCGGTGGCAAAAACCTTACCCGCGACCACTTCCCGTACCGCGGCCTTGACCGCACCTTTCAAAAGCTGGCAGGTGAT